>JBFJZP010000313.1:0-4499 GCA_041622095.1 Burkholderiaceae bacterium
GCGATGTTGGCCACGACCATCGCAATCAGCCCCAGGCCAAGAGCCTTCCACAAGGCCTGGCGCACGACGCCGGGAATCTCGTGGAAGTTGCGTGCCCCCACGTGCTGCGACACGATGGGACTGACCGCCATCAGGATGCCCATCAGCGTGATGATGGCCAGGTGCCAGATCGACACGCCCAGCGACACGCCGGCCAGATCCTGCGCCGACGCATGGCCGGCCATCGCGACATCGACCACGCCCATACCCACGGTGGCCAGCTGGCCAATCAGGATCGGCCAGGCAAGTTGCCACAAGGCGGCGGTTTCGGTACGGACGGCGGGGGAGCGGAGGCGGCGCATGCAGGGATCGAAGACGCACCAGCAGGTGCGGAGCCGGCATTGTGCCGCACCCCCATGGTGCGTGCGCCTGGGGTCAGGTCTTGCAATCCAGCATTTGCCTCGGATGCTGCCCGGCTTAGGGTCGATGGCGACCTGGTTGTCGCAACCTTGCCGGCCACTGACCGTAGCGGCCGCATCGACCTCTTGGAGTGTCGCAATGCAAGACTTGACCCCAATGCGTCCCAGAAGCCGGACATGTCGTCTATCATGCGTCGAAAACCAACCACCAAGGGGAATCATGCCGACGCGCCGTTCTATCCTGATGGGGCCGGGTCTTGCAGCGGCCATCATCCTGGGACCTGTCTTCACCGTGCGCGCGCAGGCAGCGGCGCTCGCCATCGACGGCTACGATCCGGTGGCGTATTTCACCCACAAACGTCCCGTCAAGGGCACGGCCGACATCCACCAAGACTTCGATGGCAAGCGTTACCTGTTCGCCAGCACCAAGCACCGCGAAATGTTCGCCGCCAATCCAGAGCGTTACGAACCACAGTTCAATGGCCTGTGTGCCGGCAACGTCTCGGTCGGCCACAAGGTCAAGGCCGATCCGTTGATCTGGCGCGTCCTGGACAACAAGCTCTACGTGTTCGCGAAGCCGCAGGCTGACGAGCAGGCAGTCGCCGCCAAGGTGGCCAAGGCGCACGGTAAGTGGGTGGAACTCAAGTAGGCGCCAATCCCACCAGCCCCGACGACATGCGTCATGCGCCCGCCTTGCGCAGGCTGGCCTGCACCTTGTCGCGGTCGGCAGATTTCTCAAACCGCGTACCCTGTCGCCCGGGCTGGAAGAACGGCATCTTCTCCTGAACCTGCGCGTGCGCCAGCCGCGCGCCGTCGATGTCGCCGGATTCGGCGAGCGCCATCATCCTGATGACGTGCAGGTTGTGGAATTCCGGGTGTTTGCGTGAGGTGCGTTCCGCCAGCATGACAGCGTCCTTGTGGCGACCAGCCATGTAATAGGCAAAGGCCAGTTCGTACAACACGCCCGGCGCCGGATTCGGATCGAAGCGCAAACCAGTCTCTCCGCTGGCAATGGCTTCGTCGAACCGCCCCTTCCACAACAACACCCCGGCTCGCGACGCGTAGGCAGAAGCGTCGCTGCCGTTCATGTCGAGCGCCAGGTTGACCTCGCGCAATGCCCCATCGAAGTCGCCGCGGACTGAATGCAGGATGCCCAGCAAGCCATGGGCGCGTACGTGCGATCCGGGCTCCTCGATCGCCAACGCCTTGTGGATCAGCGCCTCGCTGCGTTGTAGCGCAGCCGCCGGATCCTCGACCCAGCCATACACGGCCCGGTGCCACTCGGCGTCGGCCAGCGCAACATAGGCGGCGGCGTATCCGGGCGACATCTCCAGCGCCTGTGCCAGCAATTGGCGCGCCTCCCGGTTACTGTCGCGTTGCGCACGCGCGTGCAACTTGCGCGCACGCAATACCAGGTGGTAGGCGGCGAGGTTGTCGGTCGGTTTTGAGAAGGCGCGTTGCTGCTCGGCGTTGCTGAGTTTGACGGCGAGCGCGCCGACGATGTTCCTGACGATCTGGTCCTGGATCTCGAACAGCTTCTGCCCGCCATCCTCGAACCGGTCCGACCACAGTTGTTTCCCGGTCGACGCGTCGCTCAGTTCAATCGCGACGCGCAACCTGCCGTCCGATTCGCGTACGCTGCCGCGCGCGATGTAACGCACGCCCAGTTCCCGGCTGATCGCGTCGGAGGTCGCGGCGCGCTCCCGGTAGGCCTGTACGGCATTGTTCGAAACGACGACTACCCCCGAGAACCGGCCAAGCGCGTGGATGATATCTTCGGTGATCCCGTCACTGAAGTAGTCCCGCTGCGCGTCGCCGCTTTGGTTGGTGAACGGCAAAACGGCAACGGTTGCGCGGTCGGTCGCCATGTTGTTGGCGCCGCCAGCCAACGCCCCGACCGCGTCGCGCGCTTGCACCAAGAGTGCGGGTGACACAACCCAGACGAGCGCAAGTGCCGTCGCCAGTGTGGCGCCCGCAACCATCCATGGCCAGCGCCTGCGCAGGGGCCGGCGCGCAGATGGTCCGGATTGGACGGTGGTGTCGCCGGGCATCGTTGCCGCGCCGGCGCCGATCCGGTATACATGCACCGGGCGCTCGATGTTCTTGACCGTGTGTTCGCCGGCGTCGGTGAAGCGCACCGCCAGCCGGTCACGCACCTGTTCGTAGGCGCTCGCCGAAATCGCGACAGCGCCGGGTTCGCACAGAGTCTCGAGCCGCGCCGCGACATTGACGCCGTTGCCGTAGACACCGGCAGCATCGACGAGTACGTCGCCGAGATTGACACCCATGCGGAACAACATGCGCCTGTCTGCGGGCAGCAGCGCGTTGCGCACGGCGAACAGGCGCTGCAAATGCAGCGCGCATTCGACCGCCTTGACGACCGACCCGAATTCGGCCAGCACCGAGTCCCCGGGCGCATTGACGATGCGGCCGCCATGTTCGCCGACGTGTTCAGAGAACAGGGCGCGGCTTTCCGTCAAAAGGCGCAACGCCGCCTGGTCATCGGCATGCATCAGGCGGCTGTACCCTACGACGTCCGCAGCAAGAATCGCCGCCAACCTGCGCTGCGCCGCGTCGTCTGCGTCCCCCCCGTGCTCCGCCATAGATCCTCCTTCGCCCGCATGCTATCAGCCCGGCACTGCACTGCCGATGGCGCCCGGTACCCGGTCGAACCATTCGGACCCCAGTTGCTCTGCGTGCCTGCCGCCTTCACCCATGGGTATGCGGCACAGTCCCTGCAAGGTCTCCTGAGTCCGTGGATCGGGTATCGCGCACCCGCGCGCACCACACCGGGGCTGGGCGCACCGCCCGCGCCGAATCCTCAGCGCGCCGGCCGCAACCCGGTCACATGGAACGCCGCCACCGGATGCGCGAACCCCTTGAGCACCAGCGGCCCCACGGGCTCGGCCTGCACCAGGTCCTCGACACGGGCCATGGTCTTGCGGTCGACCAGCACCTGGCCGCCGGCGGCTTCCGCGCACAGGCGCGCTGCCAGGTTGGTCACGCTGCCGATGGCCGCATAGTCCCACCGGCCCTCGAAGCCGATCTGGCCCAGCGTGGCGTATCCCTGCGCCACGCCGCAGCCCAGGCCCAGGTCGTGACCGCGCTTGCGCCACTGCTCGCCCAGCGGCACGAACGCCTCCTGCATCGCCAGCGCCATCCGTACCGCCGCCTCGGCCGGGCGCTCGAGCGGCACCGGGTCGTTGAAGAACACCATCACCGAATCGCCGGCGAAACGCTCCAGCGTGCCGCCGTGCTCCAGCACCAACGTACCCATGCCGGCATGGAACGCATGCAGCATCTCCATCACCTCCTCCGGCTCGGCCTGGTCGGTGAAGGCGGTGAAGCCGCGCAGGTCGATGAACACGACGCAGATCTCGCGCCGGTGCGGCTGCAGCATGTCCTCGCCGCCGGCGACGATGGCCTCGGCCAGCTGTGGCGAGAAAAAGCGCTTGAGCCGCGCCAGACTGTCGATCTGGCCCAGCTGCTCCTGCACGCGCTGCTCCAGCGTCGCGTTCCACTGCGCGATCTGCGCCGCCTGCGCCTTGACCTCGTCCTGCAGCGCCTTGATGCGCAGCAGCGACTTGACCCGCGCGAACAACTCCGGCCGGTTGATCGGCTTGGTCAGGAAGTCGTCGGCGCCAGCCTCGATGCCGTTGACGCGTTCCTGCGGCGCATCGAGCGAGGTGCACAGGACCACCGGCAGCAGCGCCGTGGCCGGATCGGCGCGCAGCCGCTTGCACACCTCATAGCCTGACAGGCCGGGCATCATGATGTCCAGCAGCACCAGGTCGGGCGGATCGTCTGCAATCATCTGCAAGGCCTGCTCGCCGTTGGTGGCGCTGCTTGCCGCATACCCCTTGGCGCCCAGCAGGTCGACCAGCAGCTTGACATTGGCCGGCGTGTCGTCGACCACCAGTACGCGCGGCGGGCGTGCATCGTTCGGCTCTTGCGTGTCGCTCATGGACCCGATCCTTCGGTCAGGCGCTGCACCGTGGCCAGGAACTCCTTGAGATTGACCGGCTTGCCGATGAACGCGTCGAAGCCGGCATCGGTGATTCGGCTGCGGTCGCTCGGCGTGACCGACGCGGTGAATGCCGC
>JBFJZP010000314.1:0-4484 GCA_041622095.1 Burkholderiaceae bacterium
CCGATGTGGCCCCCTTCGCTGATGCGGATCTGCGCGCGCACGATGTCCACGCCGGTGATCATCTCGGTGACGGTGTGCTCGACCTGGATGCGCGGGTTGACCTCGATGAAGTAGCACTGCTTGTCGTCGGCGTCCATCAGGAACTCGACCGTGCCGGCGTGGGTGTAGTTCACCGATCGCATCAAGGCCAGCGCGCTGTCGCACAGGGCGGTGCGGGCGGCTGCGTCCAGGTAGGGTGCGGGAGCGCGCTCGACCACCTTCTGGTTGCGCCGCTGCACCGTACAGTCGCGCTCGTGCAGGTGCACGATGTTGCCGTGCAGGTCGCCCAGGATCTGCACCTCGACATGGCGCGCACGGCGGATCAGCTTCTCGAAATAGACCTCGTCGTTGCCGAAGGCCGCCAGCGCCTCGCGCCGCGAGGCTTCCAGCGCGCCGGCCAGGTCGGCAGCGGACTCGATGACACGCATGCCGCGCCCACCGCCGCCCCAACTTGCCTTGAGCATCACCGGAAAACCGATACCCTCGGCCAGGCGCTGGCACTCCGCCAGGTCGAGCGGCAGTGGCGGCATAGCCGGCATCACCGGAACGCCGGCTGCCACTGCCGCATGGCGTGCCGCGACCTTGTTGCCCAGGGTACGCATCACGTCGGCGCGCGGGCCGATCCAGCGTAATCCGGCGGCCACCACCGCGTCGGCAAAGTCGGGGTTCTCGGACAAGAAGCCGTAGCCCGGGTGGATGGCATCGACACCGGCATCGCGCGCGACGCGCAGAATATCCTCGCCATCCAGGTAGGCTGCCAGCGGCTTCTTGCCCTCACCCACGAGATAACTCTCGTCGGCCTTGAAGCGGTGCAGCGCTTGCCGGTCCTGCTGCGAGTAGATGGCCACGGTGCGGATGCGCATCTCGTTGGCGGCACGCATGACGCGGATTGCGATTTCGGAGCGGTTGGCGATCAGGATCGAGCGGATCGGATTGGGCTGCATGGGCATACTCCTGGGTTGGCGGGTCACCCCACATGATGCAGGATTTTTTGCAGGCCGGGCCCGGATCCGGTCGCGCTGGCATTCACCCGCCACAATCCGGGGATTCCAACCGGTCATTGGCTTCACACCCTCTGATCACCATCCATCCAAATGAACATGAGCCACTTGCAGTCAGAGTTGGATCGCCTGTACCTCCCTCGAGCACAGGATCGTGTCGACGTCGCCACGTCGTCGACAGCCCTGGTCGATCGCGCGGGCAGGGTGCGTGCCATGGTGATGGAGTTGACGCGACCAGCGGACTGGGGGGCCCTGTCCAGGGTCTGGCACGGTGTGCAGGCCGAACTCGAGCTTCCGGCCCCGGCGATTGCGGTCTCCGGTACCGATGGCCTTCAGTTGTGGTTCTCGCTCGCCGAGCCGATCCTGGCCTCGCAAGCGCATGATTTTCTGCAGGCTGTGCGGCAGCGGTTTCTGGCTGATATCGACGCCAGCCGCCTGCGTTTGATGCCCGCTTCGGATGCGTCGGCGCTGCGCCAGGATCTCCATGCTGCACGGGTACCGGCGCAGCAGCCAGGCAGCGATAACTGGTCCGCATTCCTGGCGCCGGATCTGGTGCCGATTTTTGCGGAATCACCTTGGCTGGATACGCCACCCAACGAAGAAGGGCAGGCCAGTTTGTTGCGCAGCATCGAGATGTTGACCGTGCCAGCCTTCACGGCAGCATTGGCCAAGCTCGGTCCGACTCTGCCTGCGCCGATTTCGATGGGTGCGCCTGCGGCCAGCGTCGTCGAGCACCCGGCGCATGATCGATCAGGGGCGGATTTTGCCGGAGACGATCCGAAGCAGTTCTTGCTGCAGATCATGCAGGACGACACGGTTGCACTGGCTCTTCGGATAGAAGCGGCCAAGGCGCTGCTGCAACACGCAAGCGACCAGCACTTCAAGCCCGGCGGCTGATCCGCGCAGGCGACTTTCAGATTGTCGCGCCTGGCGCGCCGGTGCCTGTTGGTACGGGCGATCCGGCAAGCCCATGCAGTTTCCGGTGCGCGGGGCCGTCCCACGCAACGGGTAGCTGGTTTCGGGCTTGCAAGTAGTGGTGCGTGAACACGTCCAGATATGCCGCCAGTGTCTGCCCAGCCAGGTCTTCACCCGCCAGATCGAGGCAGACTGCTGCCACCTCGCTGGTGCAGAAGTGATCGTCGCAGCGCGACCTGCGCAACCGGTATTGCGACTTCGCCCCCGGCTGGAGGCTGAGCACCGGCAGGCAATCCAGGTAAGGGCTTCGGTTGAACATCTTGCGGGCCTCTGCCCAGGTGCCGTCCAGCAGGATGAACAGGGGACGCCTTGTCGTCGCAGCGCAGCGCGTGGCAGGGCCTTGCACGCTGGTCACGACCCGCTCCGGCGCCGCATATTCCGCCGGGAACACCACAAAGGCTTGCCATTGCGGATCGCTCAACAGCGCCAACAGGGCCGGGTCGGTTTCGGTGCGTGCCCAGCCAAAGGCAAAAGTGTCCGCCACCATGTCGGCAATCAACCAGCCGGTGTTGCTGGGCTTGAGCGGCTCGGTGTCGGCCATGAGCAGGCATACCCCGGCGCGGGTCGATACGACCGGGCGTTGGGCACACATGCAGTGGCTGGGCACCAGGCGGCAGCCGGCACACCGCTCGCGCTTGAGCCCGCCCCGGGCCAGAAAGGGCTTGGTGCTGCGCGCGAGTCGCTTGGCTCGCAAGAGGGAGACGGCATGGTGCATCTGGCGATTGTCGGGCTGGCACCAACCGCGCAGATGCCCGATGCGCTGCCTGGCGTCACAAACACCAGGAGGCCGCATTTGCGGCCCCTTTCAGACGTGGCGTGTTGCCTGCATCAAGCCTTGTCGATCGCGTCTTTCAGGACTTCTTTCGCATTGCCGACGTTTTTCTGCAGGTTGCCTTCGACCTGTTTCACCAGGCCCTTGGCCTGTTGATCCTTGTTGCCGAGCAGTTCTCCGGCCTTCTCTTGCACCTTGCCGGCGACTTCCTTCGTCGAACCCTTGATTTGATCGATGTTCATGCGTTCTCTCCTTGTTTGGCATATTGCAGTGGCAGGAAAAGTTTTCCCGATCCGCCCATGTATTGGGCCCGATGGCGCACGCCGCGTATGCCGGTACAGGCCGCACAGCGATGTAAGAGGTCGCCTACGCCATACGCGCGACGGCACTGGGTACCGCAGGGCATGGACGATCCAATCGGTGGTCGATCGGGAGTTCGCGATCCACCGGCATGGAATCCGTGATGGTGTCGAGCGGCCGGCGCCATGCACATCTCGGGGCGAAATTTCCGTATCTTTCAGTAACCGTCGAGATGATGGCGTCTTCTGTTCGTATCACCCGAAACTGCGCAAGCCAGGCCCTTCCCGAGCCCCGAGATCCTGGAGCGCTTCATTGCCCGCGTCGAGCAGAGCGCCCATGCGGAGGCGATCGACGAGTTCCATAGCGCCTTTGCGTCGATGCAGCAGAACCGGCAGCCGCCGCGGCGCGGTTCTGCTACGACCCGGCGCAGGTTCAACCGACCCGATAGCGCTGCAGCTGCGCGATATCCGGCTCGAATCCATGCCCCGGCCGCTGCGGGATGGTCACCTTGCCGCCAGCGGGCAGCGGGGTTCCGTTGATCGCCAGGTCGCCGTCCAGAACCACATACAGATGCTCCAGCAATGGCTCGCCATGCAGCACCGCCATCAGCTGCAAGGTGGTGAAGTAACCCACGCCGAAATAAGGTGAGTGCGGCATGACCGCCAGGCCTTGGGCCTGGGCCGATCGGGCGACGGCGATGAACTCGGTGACGCCGCCGACCTTGGTCACGGACGGTTGCAGAAAGGTCACTGCGCCGGCCTCGATGATGCGGGCAAATTCATGCCGGGTGCAGGCGTTCTCGCCGGCGCCGAGCGGGAACTGGCGGTTCAGCACGGCCTGGTTACGGATGTCCTCGGGCGGGAAGATCGGCTCCTCCAGCCAGCTGGCATCGATCTCCTGCAGGGCTGCGAGTTGTTCCTGTGCCTGCTGCGGCGTCCACGCACAGTTGACATCGACCGAGATACCGATGTCCGGTCCGCAGGCAGCGCGCGCCGCGCGCAGCACCGCCGGGTCGACCTCGTGCAACTTGATCGCGCGATAACCCTGGTCCAGCGCCTGGCGGCACTGTTTCTGCACCTGCTGCGCATCGGCGTAACGCACCAGGCTGGCATACGCATTCACCTCGGTGCGTTGGGCAGGGCCGAGCAGGGCGTGCAACGGTTTGTCCCGGGCCTTGGCCGCAAGGTCCCACAGCGCGATATCGAAGCCGGAGATCGCGAACATCGTGACGCCATAACGCCCGAACAAATGCAGCCTCTGCTGGACCTCCAGCATCAGCACCTCGGGCGTTGCCGGCAACGCGCGGCCCAGCAGCAGCGGCGCCACCATGTCGCGTGCGGACGCCGCCACCGCGCTGCGGCAGGAATACGCAAAACACTCGCCCCAGCCGACCAGGC
>JBFJZP010000315.1:0-4442 GCA_041622095.1 Burkholderiaceae bacterium
CCGCCCGGATTGGTCGTCAGGGTCCACTGGTAGGTATCTGCAAAAAGGCTCATCCCAGCAGACAAGACAGTGGCGCCCTGCTTCACCACCCGATCGGGCCCGGGATCCGCAATCGGCCGCCCGGGCATGCTGGCACCGTCGGCAAAACCCGCATTCACCAGATACGTTCCCATGGTCTGGAACATGCTCGGCGTGCTCCAGTATTTGTCGTAGATCAGCTTGGCCAGCGGCATGTTGCCGCGGTCGACCACATGCGCCTTGATCCGGTCCTTGTAACTGTCGAAATTCTGGAAGGTCGCGAAATCAATCTCCGACTGGTTGCCGGTTCCGCGCAACAGGTGGCAGACCCGGCAGGTCTCGGCCTGGACATTGAGGTACAGCGTCGACTGGCCAGCCGCGGCCCATGAGGACTCCACATAGGTGTCGGTCGTGAAACTGGTCGGGTTGGGCATGCCGACGCCGCCGTACATGTCCTTGAGGTGGATCGCCGCCGTGCCCTGGTATTCGTCACGCGAGGCGGTGCGCCGGCAGCTGTCTTCCGGGCCGGTGGGAATTGCCGGCGAGGCCAGACCCGGTGTCGGCAAGGGCATCGAACACAGCACCAGCTTGTTGACCGCCTTGATCGCCGCTTCCTGCTCCGCCCGGCTGAAGCCCGGAATCGTCGAGAAGTCGAAGGACGCGGGTTCGAACGGATGCAGCTGTGACTGGGTGTCGCCACGATGCTTCGAGTATCCATTCTCGACCAGCGCAAACAGCTGCTTGCCGGTGAGCGGATCCGGCGGCGTGAGTGGGTCGCCGCGCCCGCCGTGGCAGGAGATACACACAGTCGGCATGGCCTTGTCGGGCCGGCCGTCCAGGCTGAGCTTGGTCAGCCGCTGCTCGGTGACCGGGTCATAGGTATAGAACTTGACGAAATTGCCGTTCGCCGGACGCCCACCGGTGCCGGCCAGCGGACCCGGGCTGAACTCGATCGCGTTGGTACCCAGATGCCACTTCGATGCCCGATTGATGGCCGCCTCCAGGTTCAGCGGCGAATACCCGCCATAGGCGCCGACCAGGTAGTTCTCGACCAGGAAGGCCAGCGTGCCGTCCGGATTGCGGTGCGCCACCATGCGCCGACCGTAGCCCAGGTCGCGCTGGTCACCGATGATCACCGAGTACTCGGTATGTCCGCCGGTCGTGACGCCGATGTTGTTCGCCGCCTTCCATTTGGCCAGCGTGTCCTTGGCATTGGTCGGGTCGATTGCCTCGTAATAGGCATTGGCATATTCGACTTCGCCGACCTCGAACAGGCCGTCGGCCCGCACGATCGGGTTGGGATACAACAGGAACCGGTCCAGCCCGGTGGCCGGCGCCGCCGCACGGACTCCACTGGTCGAGATATCGCCGGACGTACTGCTGCCCCCGCCTCCCCCACCGCAGGCGACCAGCAACACACTGGTCGCGATCGAGCACAGGTTCAGCAGCCAGGATCCGGTTTTCATCGTCTATTCCCTAGAAACGCATCAGGTAGACCAGCGACAGCTGGTTGGCCCGGTAACTCCGGGGCGAGGTCAGGAAGGCCGGCCGCAATCCGGGTGTCGAACGAATGTGACGCCATGACAGGTCGATCGAATCACGCGGGCCCAATGCCAGGTTGTAACCCAGCGTGAACAAGGTGGTGCTGCCGCGGAAGCGGTAGCTGAACATCTGCCCGCCGGCATACGCATCGTCCTGCGCGAACACCTCGGCCACCGTGACGCTCTCCAGCGACGCGCGACCGGTCGAGACGATGTCGCCGCGGCGGTACTCGGCGCCCATGTACAGGATCTCCTTGTTGCTCAGCGCATAGTCGATGTTGCCGCGGATCGCGTTGTCGCGGGTGCTGAACACCTCGCTGCTGGCATTGCGCCGGTTGTGCGACAGCGCGGCAAACACGTTGATCCGATCGGTCAGGGCCTGGCGCACCGACACGCCGGCACTCACGCTGTAACCGTCGCGCAGTTCCGATTCGAAGGCATCGCCAGTCAAGCGGGCGAACGCACCATACGTCGGTTCGTCGAACTCGGACGACGCACGGTACTGGTATTCCACCTCCCCGCCCAACGAGGCGCGGCTCAGACCGTTGTAGTTGCGGAACTTCTGTCCACCGACGGTGCCGATCCACAGCAATTGCGAGTTCGCGGATAGTGGCTGGCGAATCGCCTTTCCGACATTGACCGAATACGAATGGTCGCCCAGGCGATCGGCCCCGGCCTTGGCACGGGTCACGTTGTCGTCGTAGACCGCGCCGGCTTCGAGCTGCACGTTGATCGGTTCGTCATGCACCAGTTCCGGATCGTTCGACAGCAGCCGCGGCAGGCCGCGCACGTCAAAGTCCTTGCTCAGGCGCAGCCGCAGGGCATGGGTGGACGCATTCGAGAACGAGTGGCTGAGCTGGTACTCCAGCGACAGGCTCAGGCCGTCGCGGAAGATGAGGTCGCTGCCCAGTCCCAGCACCACCGAGTCGCGCGGGCTGCCGGCGGACGGCAAGCGGTACAAGGCCCCACCCACCTGATCCGCATACTGGATATACGCGTCGCCGGAACGCTTGAACTCATGGCGGTATTCCAACCGGGCCCGAGGCACCGCATAACCGAAGTCGGTCGCATGGATCGACTCCGCACGCATGCCCAGCGCGCCCTGGATCGACGTGGCGGTCTGCTTCATGTAACGCAGTGCATACGCACCCGCACCGGTCTCGGTGCTGCTGTTCAGGCGATCGGTCGAGAAATCGATCCGACCGTACGGCGACAGCAACAGGTTGCCTTCGCGGAACTCGTAACCCCCGGTCAAGGAGCCGAACACCTGGGTGCCGCTGCGCTTGCTGTAGGCAAAGTCGTTGATCGGCGCCACATAACGCGAGGTGTCGAAGTCCAGCGATCCGACACCCAGCATCGCGTCGACAAAGGTGCTGGTTGTGGGCTGGTAGCTGCCATAAACCGCCAGCGAGTAAGCCTTGCCCCGATTGAGCGACCCGTCGGTACCGATCAAGGTCTTGTCGCGCGCATAACCCAGGCCGACACCGACGGCGAACTGGTCGCTGTAACGCTTGTCCACACCAACGCTGATGCCGTCCGAGCTGAACTCCGAACTGCTGAAGCCACCGTTGGCGTCCCGGGTGCCGAACGTGGCGACACCCTCGATCCAGTAGCTGGCGCCACCGGATTCGGTCGCCGGCTGCTTATTGAGCCCCAGGCCGGTCCCGATCCCGGACAGGTTGACCGAACGGTTCTTCACCAGTGAGATCACACCCTCGGCCAGCGGCATGGACTGCACGCCGGCGCCGGCCGCCAGCGCCATCAGCACATCGGATTCACGCGCAACCGTGGGGCTGTGGTTTGCCGCCAGTGCGGTGATGCCGCCCGGTGTTTGCGGGCTGACCGACGGGTCGCGCCCCGCTTGCGCATAACCGGCAAAACCCGTGTTTGCAGGCGTATCGATCCGCCCTTGCAGGCGCAGTCCGGCCGCACCCGGTGCCGTGCCCGGCCCGCGGTGCAGCGACTCCATGCGCCGCTGGAAGTTGGAAATCTGCGCACGCGAGAAACGTTGCGCCGACTCGACCTGGGCGGTCAACAAGCCGGTGACCGTGGCGTCCTGAACCGGATCCGGCCGACCGGTGACGGTGACGGTGACCGTGCCTTGCGGTGAGTTGCCACCGGCGCCAGTGCCGACAAAGGTAAAGGAGTCCGCACCGAAGTAATTATTGACCGGTGTGTAGGTGACCTTGGTTCCGTTGGTCACCACCGTGCCATGCGTTGCTGTCGCGACGATGGATACACCCGTCGGCGCAAAACCGGCAAACAGGCAGGTCGCAAGGTCCAGTGTGGTGGCCGTGTTCAGCGGTACTGCCATCGCACATGCCGTCGGCGCCGGGACACCGACATTGAACTGCACGTTGGCGACGGCTCCAAACGGTGCTCCTGGAGCGCCGTTGTCAGCCGAAATGCCGACGGTATACGTGCCCGGCGTCGAGGCTGTCCCGCTGATGATGCCGGTCGCGGTATCGATCGTCAGCCCGGTTGGCAAGCCATCGGCCTTGTACGCCGTGATCACGGGGTTGGTGGCCACGATCTGTATCGGCGTGATCGGCACACCCGCCGGGAAACTGGCAAGCGTCGGGCTGGTGATGCTGGGTTTCTGGTCCGAGATGATGTTGAACGTCAGTTCGACCGGCGCGCTGGTACCGAACGAATTGGTGGCAGTGAACCGTGTCTTGAAGATACCGCTGGCATTGGGAGGTCCCGTGATCTGACCGGTACTGGCGTTCAGCACCAGACCCGGTGGCATGGTGCTGCCGTTGGCAACGGCGAACCCGGTGATGACCGGGTTGGTCGCTGTCACGAAGAATGCTGCACCAGCATAGTCCGTTCCGACATTTCCATTGGGCGGACTGGCACCATTGACGACCGGCGCCGTGCTCG
>JBFJZP010000316.1:0-4440 GCA_041622095.1 Burkholderiaceae bacterium
GCAGCCAGCTGCGCACCAGGGTCATCGGGGCTGGCCCATGCGCCTGGCGGTGGACCCGTGACTCCTGGAATCGCGTGGCCACCAGGATCAAGGTGGCGGCGCCGAACACGGCCAGCGTCAGCAAGGCCACACGCCAGTTGAACAAGTCGGACAACAGGCCGCCGACCGGTGCACTCAGGCAGGCGATCACGCCCAGGCCGGACAAGGCCTTGGACATCACCTGTGCGCCTTCGGCCGGATCGTAGAGGTCGCGGATGATGGCGCGCGCACTCATGACGCCTGCGCCCATGGCCACACCCTGAACCGTGCGCCATGTCACCAGCAACTCCATCGTCGGGGCCAGCGCCGACCCGATGGCCGCCAGGATGTAGGTGCCCATGCCGACCAGCAGGATCGGGCGTCGACCGAAGCGATCGGACAGCGGGCCCCAGACCAGCTGCGACAGCCCGAACGCCAGCAGCAGCGCGGTCAGTGTCAGCTGCGCCTGCCCCATGCCGGCGCCGAAACCGTCGGTCAAGGCCGGCAGCGCCGGCAGATACAGGTCGGTGGTGATCGGCTGCAGGCCGAGCAAGGCGGCCAGGATCAGCACGACGGTGCCGTCGCCCATGGGTTTGCGCCCGGGCGGATGGGTGGACGGCTGTTCGGACATGGAGGGTGAGGGTAGCAGAAGGATCCCAGCCGGCCCGCCGGCGGACCGGCATGGTGGCGCGGTCTGCGGCTCAGCGCCGGCAACACCTGCGCCCGACAGCGGCCGAAGCCGATGGCACGCGCACCATCCCGGCTGCAGCGGCCGCGCAGTTCGATGCTGTCGCCATCGGCCAGGAAGTCGCGCTGCTCGCCGCGCGCACGACGATCGTGTTCTATGGCGAGTTGCAGGCAGGTGAGTTGCTTCAGGTGCATGCGGCAGCCAACGGTGTCTGGGCCGTATCGATCCCGCATCGACGGGTCCGGTGCCGAGCCGTTATCCTAGCGTTCAAATCATGCCGACGAACACACTACTTTCGAGTCCCGCCGCCGAGCGCAACAAGCAGCCGATCCTGGACCTGTTGCGCAGCTTGTTGCCGGCACGGGGGCGGGCCCTGGAGATCGCCTCCGGTACCGGGCAACACGTGAGCTGGTTCGCCGGTGCGCTGCCGCAATGGGATTGGTAACCCAGCGACGCGGTGGCGCAGGCCTTGCCCGCGATCGCGGAACAGCTCCGGCAGGCGGCTTGTGCCAATGTGCGCGCACCGGTCCTGCTCGATGTGCGTGATGACCGATGGCCCTCCCAGGGTCCGGCGTTCGTCGAGCCCTTCGATCTGGTCTTTTGCGCCAACATGATTCATATCGCGCCCTGGGAATGTTGCGGCGCATTGATGCGTGGCTGCAGCCGCCACCTGGCCGCCGATGGGCAACTGGTGCTGTACGGTCCGTACTTCGAGGCCGATGTCGAAGCCGCCGCCAGCAACCGGGCCTTCGACCAGAACCTGCGCGAGCGCGATCCGTCCTGGGGCATCCGCCAATTGCAGGATGTGGTTGCCCAGGCGCAGCAGGTCGGCCTGTGCCTGACCGCGCGGCATGTGATGCCGGCCAACAATCTGTTGCTGGTCTGGGGCCGCGCCCAGAGCTGACGCAGTGGCGGCGCCTGGCCGCCATATGCGCCATCGCAGCGCAGGGCCACCGCGGGCGCCAGTCTCAACGGCCCCGCAGGAACAAGGCGTCGAGTTCGCGCAAGCTGACCTGGCGCCAGGTCGGGCGCCCATGGTTGCACTGGTCGGAGCGTTCGGTGGCTTCCATCTGGCGCAGCAAGGCATTCATCTCTTCCAGCGTCAGGCGCCGGTTTGCGCGCACCGCGCCATGGCAGGCCATCGTCGCGAGGATCTCGTCCCGGGCACGCTGCACCACGGTACTGGCATCGTGTTGCGCCAGTTCGGCCAGCACGCTGCGCGCCAGCGCGGTGGCGTCGCCTTGTGCCAGCGTGCTCGGCACCGCCCGCACCGCCAGTGTGCTGGCCGACAGCGCGGTGATCTCCATGCCGAGCCGGCGCAGCGGCTCCGCATGTTCTTCGGCAGTCGCCTGTTCGAGTGCGGTGGCGGAAAAAGTCGCCGGAATCAGCAGCGGCTGGCTGGGCAGGTCGGCGTCGCCCTGTTGCGCGCCGAGTTGCGATTTCAGGCGTTCGTAGACGATACGTTCATGCGCCGCATGCATGTCGACGACGATCAGCCCCTGGCTGTTCTCCGCCAGGATGTAGACACCTTGCAACTGGGCCAGTGCGCGGCCCAGGGGCCAGTCGCCACCCGGCAGCCTGGCGCTGTCCGTGGCGTTGTGGGCGGCCTCGACCGGGTTGTCGGCAGGCGGCGCCAGGCTGTCCAGTGCTGGCGCCGGGCTCCAGCGTGTGGCGGCTCCGGCCTGCTGGCCGGCTTGATCGGCCGAGGGCTGCTGCTGCGTTGCGGCGACAGACCGCACCGGCCACAAGGCCTCGAAATCCGACACCTTGTGCGGCGCCGCAGTCGGGGCGAATCGCATCCCGGGCTGGGTCCACGGCCGTTGCTGCACTGCGGTGGCATCGTCGCTGCCGGGCCGGCCACCCGCGGGCTGCAGGCCTGGTGCCGCGCCGACCGCATCCGCCGCCCGTGGCCGGGCCAAGGTGTCCTGTACCGCATGGCGCACCGCCTGGTGCACTTCGCGGCTGTCGCGAAACCGTACCTCGATCTTGGTCGGGTGCACGTTGACGTCGACCCGCGTCGGGTCCATGTCCAGGTACAACACGTAGATCGGCTGGCGGTGGCCGTGCAGCACGTCTTCATAGGCGCTGCGCACCGCATGGGTCAGCACCTTGTCGCGCACGAAGCGCCCGTTGACATAGCAGAACTGCTGGTCGCCGCGCGCGCGTGCCGCGTCCGGTACGCCGACCCGGCCGCGCACCCGGACCGGGTGCCGCTGGTCGCGCCGGTCCTGCGGCATGTCGCCGGGCGCCATGCCGACATCCAGCGCCAGCGACTGGTCGATGAAATCCGTTCCCAGCACGTCGCCGATGCGCTGGTCGAACGCAGTCGGCCCGCCCGGCATGGTGCTGCCGGTTTGCGCACGCCACTGCTGCACCAGCCGGCCCTCGTGCCACAAGGCGAAGCCGACGTCCGGCCGGGCCAGCGCCGGGCGGCGCATCGCCTCCAGGCAATGCGCCAGCTCGGTCGCATCGGTCTTGAGGAACTTGCGTCGGGCCGGTGTGCTGAAGAAAAGCTCCTTGACCTCCACCGTCGTGCCGACCGCCCGTGCGACCGGGCGCAGTTCGCCGCTTTGGCCATCGAGCGCGAAAGCCTGGGGTGCGTCGACGGCGCGCGAGGCGACGACGCAGTCCGCGATCGCATTGATCGCCGCCAGTGCCTCGCCGCGAAAACCGAAACTGCCGACCGATTCGAGTTCGCGCAGGTTGCTGATCTTGCTGGTGGCATGGCGCTTGAGTGCCATCGGCAGTTCCTCGCGCACGATGCCGAAGCCGTTGTCCTCGACCGCGATCAGGCGTACACCGCCGGCCAGCAGCCGCACCGTGATCTGCGTGGCCCCGGCATCGAGCGCGTTGTCGATCAGTTCGCGCACCACCGACGCCGGCCGTTCGACCACTTCGCCGGCGGCGATCTGGCTGATCAGTTCATCCGGCAGTTCACGGATGGCGCGGCGTGGGGCAGGGGTCAGTACGGCGTTCACCGGAGCATTTTAGGTGGGCATGCCAGGGTATCCCGGACGCGGGCGATAATCCATGCGCCATGGAACTTGCCGCCTTCATCCTCGATTTCATCCTGCACGTCGACCGTTATCTGGACACCTTTGTCCAGAACTATGGCGCCTGGGTCTATGCGCTGCTGTTCCTGATCATCTTCGTCGAGACCGGCCTGGTCGTGATGCCCTTCCTGCCCGGGGATTCCCTGCTGTTCGTCGTGGGTGCGATGTGCGGCGCCGGGCTGATGGACTATCCGACGATCATGGCGCTGCTGGTGGTGGCGGCCATCCTGGGCGACCAGTGCAACTACAGCATCGGCCGATATTTCGGGCCCAAGGTGTTCCAGTGGGAGAACTCGCGCTTTTTCAACAAGCGCGCGTTCGACCAGGCCCATGCGTTCTACGAGAAATACGGCGGCATCACCATCATCGCGGCGCGTTTCCTGCCGTTCCTGCGCACCTTCGCGCCGTTCGTGGCCGGCGTGGCCTTCATGACCCGCTCCAAGTTCACCGCGTTCAACGTGATCGGCGCCCTGCTCTGGGTGGTGGGCATCGTGACCATCGGGTTCTTCTTCGGCAACATCCCGATGGTCAAGGCCAACATGGACAAGGTCATCTGGGCGCTGATCTTCGTGCCGGGGCTGTTCGTGTTGTTCGGGGCCTGGCGGGCCAGGCGCAAGGCGGCGCAGCAGGCGGCGGCAGGCTAGGTTTTCTTCCGGGGCCGTTGGCGCGCTCAGCGCCCGA
>JBFJZP010000317.1:0-4416 GCA_041622095.1 Burkholderiaceae bacterium
AGCCCCGCCCCAGCCGCGCCACCACCGGAGCGGTTCAACTTCGCCGGCCACCTGCTCGATCGCAACCGGCAGCGGCCGGACCGGATCGCCTATTTCGACGACCAGGGTCCGATGTCGTACGCGACACTCGACGACCGTGTGCGACGCATGGCGGCGGCCTTGCGGGCCGCCGGCATCCGGCGCGAGGAGCGGGTGCTGCTGGTGATGCACGACTGCAACGACTGGCCGGTGGCGTTTCTCGGTGCCATGTATGCCGGCATTGTCCCGGTGGCGGTCAACACCTTGCTGACGGCCGACGACTATGCCTACATGCTGGAGCACTCCCGTGCCCAGGCGGTACTGGTGTCGGGCGCCCTGCTGCCGGCGCTGACCGCAGCGCTGACCAAGGCCGACCATGAGGTGCACCACGTCATCGTCTCGCGTCCGGTGGCGCCGCTGCATCCGTCCGAAGTGGAGTTCGAGGCCTTTGTGGCGTCGCACAGCCCGATGCCGCGACCGGCGGCAACCAACGCGGACGACCCCGGCTTCTGGCTGTATTCGTCGGGCTCCACCGGTCGCCCCAAGGGCACGGTGCACTCCCACGCCAACCCCTACTGGACCGCCGAGCTGTATGGCTCTGCAGTGCTGCAACTGACGGAGAAAGACGTCTGTTTCTCGGCCGCCAAACTGTTCTTCGCCTACGGACTGGGCAATGCGCTGACCTTCCCGATGAGTGTCGGCGCCACCACCTTGCTGATGGCCGAACGCCCGACCCCGGATGCGGTCTTCAAGCGCTGGACCGGCGGCGTCGGCGGCATCCGCCCGACGGTATTCTTCGGTGCGCCCACCGGCTTTGCCGGCATGCTGGCCTCGCCGGCGCTACCCGGGCGCGATGCGGTGGCACTGCGGCTGGTGTCGTCGGCTGGCGAGGCCTTGCCGGCGGAACTGGGCGAGCGCTTCAAGGCCCACTTCGGCGTCGACATCGTCGACGGGATCGGTTCCACCGAGATGCTGCATATCTTCTTGTCGAACCGTCCCGAGAAGGTGCGCTACGGCACGACCGGCTGGCCGGTGGCCGGCTACACGATCGAACTGCGTGGTGACGACGGCGGCCCGGTGCCCGACGGCGAACCCGGCGACCTGTATATCCAGGGTCCTTCGGCTGCGATGATGTACTGGGGCAACCGGGCCAAGACCCGCGAGACCTTCCAGGGAGGCTGGACCCGCAGCGGCGACAAGTACGTGCGCAATGGCGACGGAAGTTACACCTACAGCGGCCGCAGCGACGACATGCTCAAGGTCAGCGGTATCTATGTCAGCCCGTTCGAGGTCGAGGCCACACTGGTGCAACACCCCAGCGTGCTGGAAGCAGCCGTGGTCGGTATCCAGGACGCCGACGGGCTGACCAAGACCAAGGCCTTTGTCGTGCTCAAGAATGGCGCCCAGGCGAGCGAGGACGAACTCAAGGCCTTCGTGAAGGACAAGCTGGCGCCCTACAAGTACCCGCGGCTGATCGCCTTCGTGCCGGATCTGCCCAAGACGGCGACCGGGAAGATACAGCGCTTCAAGCTGCGCGAAGCAGGCCACTGACAGCCCGCCGGGGCCGAACGCTCACGCGACAACGCCCGCACCTCAGTCCCTGAACTCCCGGTACAGCAGGTACAGCCCGCTGGCCACGACGATCGAGGCGCCGCCGATCACCGCCGCATCCGGTACATGGCCGAAGATCAGCCAGCCGAACAGCGTCATGTAGATGATCTGCTGGTACAGGAAGGGGCCGAGCACGGCCGCGGAAGCGTAGCGATGGGCCTGCGTCACCATCAGGTGGCCCAGGCCGCCGAACACGCCCATCGACAACACCAGGAACCAGGTCACCGCATCCTGTGGCGGCGTCCAGTGCATCACGCCAAACGGTGTCAGCAACACCGCTGCGCCCAGCGCCGACCACAGTTGGGTCGTGGCCGGCAACTCGGTCGCCGCCAGCCGGCGCGTCAACATGTTGAACAAGGCATACAGCACCGCGTTGATCAACGAGAGGATGACCGCCGGATGAAAACCCTGGCTGCCCGGGCGCACGATCAGCAACACGCCGGCAAAGCCGACCAGGATCGCGATCCAGCGCCGCACATCGAGCCGCTCGCCGAGCAGCTTGGCGCTGATCACCGCAATCAGGATCGGCACCGAGAACTGGATCGCGCCGGTCACGTCGAGTTGCAGGTACTGCAAGGCCCAGAAGTTCAGGCCGGTCATCACCGCCTGCATCAGCGCGCGCAACAGCTGCAGCCGGGGCTGGCCGGTGCGGTACAGGGCCCAGCCGTATTTCGGCGTCAGCACCAGGATGCCCAGCAGCGAATGCGTGACGAAACGCAGCCACACCACCTGGAACACCGGCAGCACCACCACCAGCCACTTGGCCGAGCTGTCGAGCGCGGCAAAACACAGCGTGGTCACGCTGACCATCGCAATGCCAAGCCGGCGGTTGCGGGGTGTGTCCAGCTCGAGCATGGTCGATGGTCAGATGCGGGTCAGGACAGCCCGTCTGCCACCATTCGCGATCACAGTTTCGCTTCCACCCAGTCGCGTACGCTGGCCAATGCCTGCGGCAGGGCCTGGGCGTCGGTACCGCCGGCCATCGCCATGTCGGCCTTGCCGCCACCCTTGCCACCGACCTGGCTGGCCACATGGTTGACCAGCTCGCCGGCCTTGACCCGGCCGGTCAGGTCGGCGGTCACGCCGGCGGCGAGTTGCACCTTGGCGCCGTCGACCACCGCCAGCACGATCACCGCCGACTTGAGCTTGTCCTTGAGTTTGTCCATGCTCTCGCGCAAGGTCTTGGCGTCGGCCCCGTCCATGCGCACCGCCAGCAACTTGACACCCTTGACGTCGACCGCCTGCTGCATCAGTTCATCACCCTGGCTGGACGCCAGCTTGCCCTTGAGCGCGACGATGTCCTTCTCGAGCTGGCGCGCATGTTCGACCATTTGCGCCAGGCGGCTGTTCAGTTCTGCGACAGGCGCCTTCACGACGCCGGCCGCCTGGGTGACGGTGGATTCCAGCTGCTGCAGGTAGGCCAGCGCGCCCTGCCCGGTCACCGCTTCGATGCGCCGCACACCGGCGGCCACGCCGCTTTCGGCCACGATCTTGAACAGGCCGATGTCGCCGGTACGCTGCACATGGGTGCCACCACACAATTCGGTGGTGCTGCCGATGTCGAGCACCCGCACGATGTCGCCGTATTTCTCGCCGAACAGCATCATCGCGCCGGTCTCGCGCGCTGCCTCGATCTCCATCAGGCGGGCCCGGGTCGGTGCGTTGGCCAGGATCTCGGCGTTGACCAGCGCCTCGATGTCGTGGATCTGCGCGTTGGTCACCGGCGCGTTGTGCGTGAAGTCGAAGCGGGTGCGCTCGGCATTGACCAGGCTGCCCTTTTGCTGCACATGGGTGCCCAGCACCGTGCGCAAGGCCTTGTGCATCAGGTGGGTGGCCGAATGGTTGCGCACCGTCGCGGCGCGGATATCGGCGTCGACCTGCGCGGTCACCGTGTCGCCGACCCGCAACTGGCCGGTCTGCAGCGCGCCATGGTGGGCAAACACGTCGGACTTGATCTTCTGGGTGTCGGCCACCTCGAACATCGCGTCATCGGAAAAGATCGAACCCCGGTCTCCGACCTGGCCACCACTCTCGGAGTAGAACGGTGTCGTGGCCAGCACCACCACACCGGCCTGGCCGGCCTGGAGCTCGGACACCGCGACACCGTCCAGGTAAAGGGCCTGCACCGTGCTGCTTTCGGTCAAGGTGTCGTAGCCGACGAAATCGTTGCCGTCGCCGCTGTAATCCAGCGCCTTGTCCATGCGGAACTTGCCGGCAGCGCGGGCCTGCGCCTTCTGCCGGTCCATCGCCGCGGCAAAACCGGCCTCGTCGACGGTCAGGCCGCGTTCGCGGCAGACATCCGCCGACAGGTCGAGCGGAAAACCGAAGGTATCGTGCAGCTTGAATGTCACCTCGCCCGGCAGCACCTGGACACCATCGGCCAGCGCGTCGTCCAGGATGAGCATGCCGGTCTCCAGCGTCTCGAAGAAACGTTCCTCCTCGGCCTTGAGCACCTCGGTGATGCGCGCCTGCTGCTGCGCCATGCGCGGATAGGATTCGCCCATCACGCTGACCAGGTCGGCCACCAGTTTGTGGAAAAACGGGGTCTTGCAGCCCAGCTTGTAGCCGTGGCGGATCGCGCGGCGGATGATGCGGCGCTGCACATACCCACGGCCTTCGCTGCCCGGAATCACGCCGTCGCTGACCAGGAAGGCAGTGGCGCGGATATGGTCTGCGATGACCTTGAGCGAATTGTTCTGCAGGTCGGCGCAGCCCGTCTCGCGCGCGGCGGCCGCAATCAAGGCCTGGAACAGGTCGATCTCGTAGTTGCTGTGCTGGTGCTGCAGG
>JBFJZP010000318.1:0-4393 GCA_041622095.1 Burkholderiaceae bacterium
AGGTCAAGTTCGAGTTCCACCGGTATGCGGCCCGACACGCCTTTGCCAACGAAGAGGCCGACAGCAAGGGCCTGGAAATGCTGAAGTACGACGCCGAACTGGCCGAACAGGCGTGGGGCCGGACCATGGCGTTCTTCGAAAAGCACCTGAAGTAGGCGCTGCGTCGCCCTCGTCGCTTGCCGCGGAACCCGCGCGACAGCGACACCGATCTTTCGCGCGGACAATGCGCGTGCACCGTGTCCAACCCGGACACGGGCCCACACTGTCTTGCCCGCCCGATGACCTCTGCCTCCGTCCCCCGCCGTGCCGTCTTCATGCTGATCGCCCTGACACTGGTCTGGGGCACGAACTGGCCGCTGTTTCCTTATGCGGTGCGGGAAGTATCGGTCTGGACCTTTCGCAGTTTCGCGATGATCGGCGCCGGCTCGGCGCTGCTGCTGTTTGCCCGCATGCGCGGCCTGTCGTTGCAGATTCCGCGCCAGTACTGGCGCACCGTCGTGCTGGCCACCCTTTTTTACCTGGTCGTATGGAATGTGGCGAGCACCTATGCGGCCGTCCTCATCCCGTCCGGGCAGGCGGCGGTGTTGGGTTTCACGATGCCGCTATGGGCCGCCTTGATTGCCTGGGCGGTGCTCGGCGAGCGCCTGAACCCGCGCCTGGTGCTGGCGGTGGTACTCGGCGGCATCGGCGTGACGCTGCTGATGGTGCCCAGCTTCCAGGCATATTCCGACGCGCCGCTGGGCCTGGCAATAGGCCTGCTGTCGGCCATTGGCTGGGCGATCGGGACGATGATCCTCAAGCGCGGCAACGTCATGGTGCCGGTGCTGGTATTGACCGGCTGGCAACTCCTGCTCGGCGCAATTCCGATCAGCGCCGTCGCGCTGGTCATCGGCGACTGGAACTGGTTTGTGCCAAGCTGGCAATCGATTGCGGTCATCAGCTGGATCACGCTGGTGCCGATGTGTATCGGCAATGCCTGCTGGTTCGCGATCGTCGGCCTGTTGCCGGCCAACATCGCAGGCCTGTCCTCGGTGATGGTGCCGGTGGTGGCGATGTTGTCCGGCGCGCTGATCAATGCCGAGCCGCTGGGGCCGCTGCAACTGCTGTCGATGGCCTCCTGCGTGGCGGCCCTGGTGCTGGCGCTGGGGCAGAAGACACGACCCGTCACAGCGCATCAGTAGAATCCCCTTTTACCCGCACAGCGCGCGGTCAACGCGCGCCCCATGCCATGACACCTGCCATCGACTACCTCAACCCCGCCCTGCCAGCCGATCTGCGCCGCGTCCCGATGCCGGTCATCGACGCCACGCCAGAGGCGCTGGAAGGATACGGTCGGCTGATCAAGGACCCCAAGACCTGCACCGTCGAGATCGTGCGATGGCCCTCCACCGGATGGCGGCCAGTCGACGGCGACTCGGGCAACGAGGGCGGCACCACCGAGGGTGTCCTCGTCAGCGAATGGAAAGGCGACGTGCTGTACGGCAAGAACGACGCGGTCGGTGGACACTACATCCTGGGCTATGCAACCGAGCCGCATCAGGCCGACGAGACGCACCAGCGCCCGCCCGAGCAGGTGTTGCTGTGGCATGCCAACTACCACCCCGACGGCGGACAACTGTTTTTTCCGCAGCAGAAGGAACCGTTTCTGGTGCCGCTCGCCCTGCCCGGCGACGACATCATGCCGGACAAGTTCGTCTGTTTCCGTTTCGACGGCACGCAAGGCCTGTACATCCATCCGAATGTCTGGCACGAAGGTGTGTTGGCCGTGTCCGGCAAGCAGCGCTTCTTCGACAAGCAGGGTGCGGTGCATGCCCGCGTATCGGTGGATTTCGCGCGCGAGTTCAGCTGCCTGTTGCAGGCCCAGATCCTGCCACCTGCTGCCACCAGCTGACAGCGTCGCCGGCACGGCTGCGCCGGCCCGCGCAGACCGTCACAGCAGCGGTCGCAGTTCGCGTGCGGCTTGCTGCAGCACCGGCAGCCACTGTGCGCAGGTTCGCTGCGGATCGTCGCAGGCGCCGGGCAGGACCACGTTGATCGACGCCACCGTATGTCCCTGCAGATCACGCAGCGGTACCGCCAGCGCGTGCACCCCGAGTTCATGCTCTTCCACCGCCAGGCAATAGTCCTGTTGCCGAACCCGTTCGAGTTCGGCGCGAAATGCGCTGGTGGTGCAGATGGTGTACGGTGTCAGGCGCGCCAGCGCGCGTCCCTTGAGCCAGGAGCTCAGGTCGCCACGTGACAACGCGGCCAGCAACACCCGTCCGGTCGACGTGGCATGGGCCGGTAGCCGCGCGCCCAGGTGCAACCCATAAGCATGTAGACGCGTCGGTGCAGCCGGTGCCAGGTTGAAACCCTGGCCGCTGTTGGCCACGATGACCACCTCGTCGGCATCACGCACCACGGTGGAGAAAGCACCCCGGGTTTGCGCCGCGATGCGACTGAGCGTGGGCTGCAGCACCCGCGGCAAACGTGCCGACGACAGATAGCTGCCAGCGAAACGCAGCACCTTGGGCGCGAGCCAGTAATGGCTGCCGTCGGTTTCCAGGTAACCCAGCTCGGCCAGCGTCAGCAGATGGCGTCGTGCCGCCGCCCGGCTGGTGCCGGAGCGTTGCGCCGCCAATGTCGCGTTGAGCCGCTGGCGCTCGGTATCGAAACTCTCGAGCACCGCCAGGCCCTTGACCAGGCCTTCGATGCGATCCGCCTTTTCCATCTGCGCAAACCCCGTGGTGTGCCTCGGCAACCGGCCGAGAACATGCGCGCTAATCGCACAATGGCATCGATCTTCGCACAAAGGCCGGTACCGGGGTATGGCTGCGGGCGCAGGATGGTCCTAAGCTCCCGGATGCAGCGCGCGTTTCAATCGATCGCTTGCTTGCTTGCTCGCTTGCTTTCGCTCGAACGCGCCAGCCCCAGATTCAGGAGACGATCCATGCGCACCCAGGTTGCCATCATCGGCGCAGGCCCCTCCGGCCTGCTGCTCGGACAATTGTTGTACAAGGCCGGCATCGACGCCGTCATCATCGAACGCCAGAGCGCCGACTATGTGCTAGGCCGCATCCGCGCCGGAGTGCTGGAGCAGATCAGCGTCGACCTGCTCGACGAGGCCGGCGTCGGGGCACGCATGCATGCAGAAGGACTGGTGCATGGCGGCTTCGAGATGCTGTTCAAGGGTGCGCGCCATCGCATCGACATGCAGCAACTCACCGGCGGCAAGACGGTGATGGTCTACGGCCAGACCGAGGTCACCCGTGACCTGATGCAGGCGCGCGCCGATGCCGGCCTGCAAACGGTCTACCGTGCGTCCCAGGTCAGCGTCCATGATTTCGATGGCCAGCACCCGGTGGTGCGTTACGAGACCGAAGGCCCGCAAGGCAGCAGGCTGCAACACGAGTTGCAATGCGACTTCATCGCCGGCTGCGATGGATTCCATGGCGTGTGCCGCGCCAGCGTGCCGGAGCAGTCCATCACCCATTACGAGAAAGTGTACCCATTCGGCTGGCTGGGTATCCTGGCCGACGTGCCGCCGGTATCGGACGAGTTGATCTATGCCAACACCGAACGCGGCTTCGCGCTGTGCTCGATGCGCAGTGAAACCCGCAGCCGCTACTACGTGCAGTGCGACCTGAACGACAAGGTCGAGCAATGGAGCGACGAGGCATTCTGGGACGAACTGCGCAAGCGCCTGGATCCTGAAGGGCGCGAACGACTGGTCACCGGGCCGTCGATCGAGAAAAGCATTGCGCCGTTGCGCAGTTTTGTCGCCGAACCGATGCGTTTCGGCCGCATGTTCCTGGCCGGCGACGCGGCGCACATCGTGCCGCCGACCGGTGCCAAGGGCCTGAACCTGGCTGCATCGGACGTGAAGTACCTGTCCAGCGCGTTGATCGAACACTATCGCGAAAAGAGCGCGGCCGGCATCGACAGTTACTCCGAGCGTTGCCTGCGCCGGGTCTGGAAAGCCGAGCGCTTCTCCTGGTGGTTCACCTCGCTGATGCACCGTTTCCCGGACACCGCCGGATTCGGCCAGAAGGTGCAGGAAGCCGAGCTCGACTACCTGATTCACTCGCAGGCGGCGTCGCTGTCGCTGGCCGAAAACTATGTCGGGCTGCCGCTCGACTTCGGCGACCACTGACACCGAACGCCTCGGCCTGGACGCGTCCGGGCACCGGCAAGGCCTGGCGCCCACTTGAAAGCTGTCGCCTTGGTGCAGCGCAGGCGCCAGCCGATGCGGTAAATTGCAGCCCACCATGCCCATCACCCCCAAACCGACCAAGCCCCCTGCCCGATTCAAGCCGCTGCGCGGTGTTCGTATCCTGAGCCTGGCGCTGAACCTGCCCGGACCGGCTGCGCTGATGCGGCTGCAGGCGCTGGGTGCGACCTGCTGCAAGGTCGA
>JBFJZP010000319.1:0-4378 GCA_041622095.1 Burkholderiaceae bacterium
CTGCGTCACCTTCATGCCGAGCTCCTGCATCAGGTCGGCAGCCAGGCCCACCGTGCGGTACTTGAAGCCTTCGAGCTCCTTCGCCGTCTTCGGTGGAGCCTTCTTGAACCAGCCCAGCGGCTGGGTCGGCATCGGGAAGGCGAAGAAACCCTTCAGGTTCAGGCCCAGCTGCTGTTGCAGTTCCTCGTAGAAGGCATAACCGCCACCACGCATCATCCAGCCCAGCGTCTGCTCGGCATTGGCGCCGGTCACCGGGCCGGAGCCAAACAGTGAGGCGACCTTGGACTTGCCATACCAGTACACGGCCACCGTGTGCCCGGCGTCGAGCACGCCCTTGCTGACGGCGTCGGTCACCTCGAACGGCTTGACCACCGCACCGGCTGTCAGGTACTCGATGCGCAGTGCGCCGCCTGACATTTCATTGACGCGCTTCACATAGTCTTCGGCCATCTCGTTGAAGATGTCCTTGGCACCCCAGGCGCCCTGCATCTTCATGACGATGGGCGAGGGCTTGACAGCAACCGCTGCCGTCTGTGCCTGCGCCGCGGCGACCGGCACCGTTGCGGCTGCTGCGACGAAGAACTTGCGGCGTGACGTGCCGGGCAGCTTGTTGGATTCCAGGGTGGGGGTCAGGCTTTTGGCGGTCATGGATGCTCCTTTGCATGAATGGGTTGGGGAACGTCGCGAACCGGCACCGACACGACGTATTCTTTTGATACCCGGACACGATAATGCAATCCGGCAAGTGCGGTGGATGGGGATTACCCGCGCACTCGCTGGGGTATTGCGTCAAGTCAATGCGAACATGTCGCGATTCGACTGTCGATATTCGTCCTTGCGCAAATTTGTGCGATCGAGCGTCGGATCGCGTCGCAAGTGCGAACGCCCGCTGCGCCGATCGGCAAAGAGTTGCCGGAGCTACTGCACAAGATCATCACGCGCCTGATGACCCGGCTGGCCCGCTGCCGCGTTCTCGTCGAAGAGTAAAAAGGTGTCTCGTTACCCGACCGTTGCTGACGCCGATTCGGATGAGGCCCGCTCGCTCAGGCCACGATAGGCTGCGGCCTGCAGATACCGCACTGCCTTTGGCCCACGCACCGGAGAGAAAGGCGGACTTCAGCTCGCCGACCCTTTTGACCCTTCATCCGCCGATGGCGCGGCGAGCCTCGGAGAGGCACTGGGCATTTTGCAATCGGTCGGCCACGGCACGGCGAAGGTCATGGCGGTTGTGATCCAACTGAACGACCGCCAATGGCCAGCACTTGCGCGCCGCGATGGCGCTGACCTTGCCGCGCAGGAACTGGCAGCGGAGGGTCACAACCGGGATGCCGAAGGAAGCCCTCGCCGGCAGCAGCTCGGTATCCACTACCCTCGGGCTCTGGCACTTGATGGTCAAGTCATTGATTCAAAAAGAAGATCAACAGCCTGCGGGGGAGTCTGCGGGCTTCGCTGGTCCCGCCAGCAGGAATCGAACCTACATCTGCCCCTTAGGAGGGGGCCGTTCTATCCATTGAACTATGGCGAGCAAGGGTGGGAAGTCTAGCAGGGCCGAAGCGCGGCCTGGACGGGTCCACACCGTGGTGCGATGGCGCATCCGGCGCGCGCAGCCCGCGTGACGGCGGCTCAGTCGTAAGTGAACTTGAACAACAGGTCGACCGCGCTTTTCTCGCCGGTGCTGGCCCGCAATGTCATGCGTTCGGTCAGGTCGTAGAAGATCGAGAAGGTGCCCAGTGTGCCGGCCAGGCTGCGTTCGTAGGTCACGTAGAAGTTCTGCGATATGCGTTTGCCCAGTGTCAACGTGGCGGCGCTGGCGGTTCCGGAGCCGGTATCGGTGGCGCCCGATACCGACAGTTCGTCCAGCCCGAGCCGGCCGGCGATGCCGCCGGAGGAGTCCTGGCCGCCGATCAAGGCCAGCGCCGCCTGCTGCAATACTGCAGCTTCCGCCCCGCCGCTGGCGGCCGAACGGCCCAGCACCAGCCAGGCCAGCTTTTCGGATTCCGGCAGTTCCGGTTCTGCATACAGGCGTACCCGTGGCAACAAGGCGGTTCCGGTCACCTGCACGCCGACGCGTTGCGTCAGTTTGGGTCGGATCGCCAGGATGTTCAGCGACGGGTTGTCGTAGGCGCCCCTGAACCGCAATTCGCCGCGTTCGATTTCCAGTTGCTGGCCATACGCCTTGAACTGGCCACCCACGGTGCGCAAGGCGCCGGTCACCACCGGTGCCTCGCCCGCGCGCAGTGAACTGCGCAGTTCGAGTTCGCCCGCCACGCGGGTGTCGATGCCGCGCCCGCGTACCTGGAAATCCGAGCCCAGATCGAGTTTGACCAGCAGGTCGCCGCGTAGTCCACCCTGCGTGCCGGTGCCGCCTTCGCGTGCCGCGACCGGGGTTGTGGTGGCGCCAGTTGCCGTGCGCTGGCCGTTCGTGTTCCGGCGCAGCACCACCACGTCGTCGCCCAGGCTGGGCGAGGTTTCGTCCGGCAGGATGAACAAGGCCTGGTCGACCTTGAGCGCGCCGCGCACCGTGAGTTGCGACTGGCGCAGGGCCGCCTGCAACGTGCCGGATACCGCCAGCCTGCGGTCGGCGCGTGCCGACACCCGCAGCGCCTTGGCCACCGCATCCAGCTGCAGTTCGATCGCCCCCAGTGGCGACACCGCGCCGTCCTTGGCCGGCGTCCAGGTGGCAAAACCGGTCGCGCTGAGTTCGCCGCCGGCCTTGCCGCCGGCGCCTTGCAGGCTGAACTCCTCGATATTCAGGCGCTGGCCCTGCAGCGTGGCGCGCAACCGCCCGTCGCCAAACTCGATGCCATCGACCACCGAGCGCAGCGCCATCTCGCGCGCCTGCAGCGTGCCGCGCCACTGCGGAGCGGCGCGGCTGCCCGACAGCTCCATGCTGGCGTCGACGGTGCCGCGCACCCGCCATCCCGGCGGTGCCAGCAGCGACCAGACGCCGACCTGCGGCATCTGCGCGCGCAGGCTGCCCTTGATCGGGCTGTCCGGCGTCCATTGCCAGCCGGCAGTGGTTCGGTTCAGGCGTGTGGACAAGTCGACCTGCGCGTTGCCCGCGCGTTCGCTGTCCCAGCGAAAACTGGCGCCGACCGCGTCGCCGTCGCCTTGCACATCCAGCCGCAACATACGAATGCCGGCTTGGACCGTCGATCCTGACGCCCCGGCGGCAGCCGGTGCACTGCCATCGGTCTGCACCCGCAGGTCGCCGCTGCGCCGCGCCAGCGTTGCGCGCACCGACAGCTTGTCGGCCAGCGTCAGGTCCCATTGGCCGTCGAAGATCAGGTCACCGCTGAGCCCGGCCGCCGCCAGCGACTTGTCATCCATCAGCGTCATCCAGCCCATCGGCAGCCCGCGCAACTCGCCCTTGCTCGCGAGTTCGGTGCGGCCGCCGGCCTGCCAGGTAATGGCCTGCCAGGCGATCACGGCGGTGCCGGGCGCCGGCCCGACCAGATCGGCCTGCGCCGCGCTGGTGCGCAGAATCGGGCCACCGCTGTCGCCCAGGCCGGGCGCGGTCCAGGACAGGTCCAGCGGCTGGGTCAGCGACACCGTCCAGGGCCCGGGCAGCGTCTCTTCGCGTGCCGACACGCGCAGTGTCGAGACACGGGCCTTCCAGTCGCCACGGGCGTCGCGGCCGCCGCTGGCATTGACCTGCAACTGTGCCTGCGCCTTGCCTTGTGTTGCGTTGCCCGAAACCGACAAGGTGAGCGCATCGAGCGCACCGGACACACGCGTGTCGAGCCCGGCCAGGCGCAGCCATTCATCGGGCGCTTGCCCCTGCTGGCCGATGCTCAGTTGCGTGACCTGCAGCCGGCCGTCGAGCGTGGCTTGCGCGCCACCACCGGCTTGCAGCGCCTGCCAGCCACCGCGCCAGCGCAGATCGACACTGGCGTCGCCGCGCAGGTCCAGCGTGTCCAGTTCTGATGGCGTCATCGGCAGCCGGGCCAGCCAGCGACGGCTCGCGGCCGCATCGGCGATCTTGAGTGACAACACGCCGTTGCCGTCGCGTGCGGCGGCTTCGCCCGAGACACTGGCGACCAGGCCGGGGGCGGTCAAGTCGAGCCGTCCACGCACGGCGCGTGTCGCCAGTTCGATCTCGAGACGGCCGCCCACCCGGGCGTCGCGGGTGCGGATGTTCAGGCTGTCCAGAACCACCCGGCCGTCGCGCCAGCGGCCGTTGCCCGCGACCGATTGCAGTTGCAGGCCACGCAGCGGCGATCCGCGCTCCTGCTGCGCGGACGGTTGCAGCGCGGCATCGAAGTCCACGCCATCCTTGGCCGCGACAGCTTTTATCTCGCCGTCCAGCCGGATCGGGTCAAGCTGGCTGTGTGCCTTCGCCAGATTCACGCCCTGCAGCAGCAGTTGACCCTGCCAG
>JBFJZP010000320.1:0-4375 GCA_041622095.1 Burkholderiaceae bacterium
CGCGTGCGAGAAGCCGCGGCTCATGTTGATCACCGTGGATATCGTGCCGTTGGGTATGAAGAACACGTTGCCGCTGTAGTCGCGCAAGCGCACATAACGCAGCGTGACCTCCTCCACCGAACCGCTGAATTCGCCCAGTTGCACCACATCACCCTGGCGGATCTGGTTCTCGATCAACAGGAGCAGACCGGTCACATAGTCCTTGACCAGGCTTTGCGCGCCGAAACCGACCGCCAGGCCCACCACGCCGGCGGCGCCCAGGATCGGCGCCACCGACACCCCCAGCTCGGACAAGACCGCGACGAAGGCAATCAGGCTGATCACCACCGTCGTGCCATGGCGAAACACCCGGTTCAGCGTATCCGCCCGCTTGACCGCCTCGCCATCGTCGAGCCGGCTGGCAATGCGGGTGCGCAACACACCCAGGGCACGGCGCGACACCATGATGGCCAACCAGGCCACCAACAGGATCACCAGAATCCGTACGCCGGAAATCGCCACCACACCCAGGTTGTGCCAGATCCGCACCGCCGCATCGAGAACCCCCTCTTTCATCGGCGGCCTCCGGCGGGAAGCGATGCAGGCGCGACGGCGACCCGGGGAACGACAAATCCGCGTGGCACGAAGCCGCCGCAGCTGTACAGAAACTTTCGGATGCAGGACATCCGGCCAAAGATACTACAGCGCAGGTGCGGCAGGCTTGGCCCGGGCCATCACCGATTGAAACAAGGCGCCGTCACGCCAGCCGTCGAGCCAGCGCCGCAAACCTGGCAGTGGCGCCTGCGCAAACCAGTCCGGCTCGACCATCGCGAACTGGCGCAGGAACGGGAACAAGGCCACGTCGGCCCAGCATGGCGCGTCGCCGAGCAGAAAAGGCGCGGCGCGCAGTTGCGCATCCAGCGGCAATATGAAGATTTCCAACGCCTGCTGCCGGTGTTCCGCCTGCGTCAATTGCGGATGCCGGCTGGCGTACTTGTAGCGGTCGAGCAAAGGCTTGAACACCGTGTCATTGCGTTCCACCCATTCGCACGCAACCGACGCCAGCGCATCGTCTTCGCGCAGCCAGTGCTGCGGATCATTCTGCTGCAAGGCCCAGCACATGATGTCGATGCTCTCGTCGAGCACCCGCCCGCCAGGCAACTGCAGCACCGGCACCGTGCCCTTCGGCGACAAGGCCAGCATCTGCGGCGGCTTGTCGCGCAACGCCACCTCGCGGATCCGCACCGCTACACCGGCCTGCGCCAGCGCCATGCGCGCCCGGATCGCATACGGGCAGCGGCGGAAGGAAAACAACAAGGGGATGGCAGCGCCGGCAGGTTCCATGACCTGGTCATGATAGTTCGATCACCTGGCGTCACGCTGAAATGGCAGCGCCTGATCGCGGAACAGCGAGGACACAATGCAAGCCGATGACGGTGATCAGCGCAGGGGCGTCGAAGGCCCGTGTCGCCGTCGCCCAGGGAAATTTTCTGTCCGGCAGCAGCCGCGGCGACCAGGCCATCGAGGTCTTGCGCCTGCGCCGGGTACAAGCCCCGGCAACCCGGTCAACGGGACCCGTTCTCGATCGCGATCTGGTCGTTCAGGGTCCAGTAGTCGTACAGGTAACCGATGCCGACCAGGCCCAGCGTGAACAGGTACAGGATGCCGGTGAACCACTTGCCCATGTACATGCGGTGGATGCCGAACAAGCCGAGGAAGGTCAACAACACCCAGGCCACCGAGTAGTTGATCCGGCCGGTCCGGAAACGCAGGTCGGCCTGCCGGTCCATCGACGGAATCAGGAACAGGTCGATCAGCCAGCCGATGCCGAGCAGGCCGAGCGTGAAGAACCAGATCGTCCCAGTGACCGGCTTGCCGTAATAAAAGCGATGCGCTCCGGTGAAGCCGAAGATCCACAATGCATAACCGACCAGCTTGGAATGCGTATCTTCGCGCGTGACCATGGTTTCTCCATTTCCAATCATCCTGCGGGCCATCATAGCCGCAGCATGGCGGCCATCGGATCGTCAGGCAAGGGCCGGCTGCGGCAACGGCACGGGCCTTTGCCGATATGCCCGCGCCGCTGGTGGCGCAGGCCAGACCCGAGCCACCAGAGCCAGCGCATCGTCCGACCCGATGCGCCCACCCGGCACGATCGTGCACCGGCCTTGCGCGCCCTGCTCCCGCTGCAGGCTCGCCCAGTACGCGCGAATCGCTTCGCCAGCCGCCGCGACAATGTCCGACCGGTGGCCAAACGCCGCCAGCAGGCGATCCGAGTCGACACCCGCGACGGGGTCCGAAAGCGTGGCCGTGACCACCCATTGATCGGCATCGGACAACCAGGCCAGTCGATAGACCTCGGACACGGCGTCGCGTGGCCGATCGGCCGGCCAGCACACGCCGAACAAGGTGCTGACCAGCAGGCGTACCCGGGGTAGTCGGATCGGGTGGCGTCGTGCCGGACCTGCCGCCGCAGCGACCATACCGGATCGCACTGTCGGCTCGGCCGCGGCGCGTACCAGTCGGGCCAGCGCATTGCCAGCGCGTCGCGTCGCGCAGTGGGCATCTGCCACCTGGACGCCATGTCGCAGACAGACCACGTCATCGGGCAGTTGGTGGTCATGGTCCCACAGATCCCAGGCAAGGTCCTGCGGATCGGATGGCAAATGCAGGGCAAGGCGCATGATGGCCGCCTCCACCGGATGAAGGCCTGGCCCCGCGCGCAATACAACTTCGGTCATGGTGTGATCTCACTGCCCCAACAAGACATTCGAAAAACGTCTTGGCAGCGTTGGGGGGAGAAACTGCCCGGCGTTTTAGCAGTATTGGCAGCCCTGCAATATCCATAAATCGGCTGGTCGACGGCATGCGCCGACGGCCAGATTCTAGCAAGGGATTCACGCGGCCCGAAGGATTCGTCGCGTCAAGAACCGCCGACGCCAATGTGTGTGCGGGCGTTACAAACACGGCGCAAACGTTAACGACCTGCATCACGTGACGGAAGTCACACCGGTATGTCAGGTAGTCGACATAGCATTGCGCCGGGAGTCCACCAATATAAAAACCGATGTTGTCCAAACCACGCGAGAAACAGCACATACCCATGCGCGCAGACGAACGTCCTTCGCGCTGGAGCGGCGCGACGCTGACAATCGGCGGCGCGCAGTCCGCTTCCCCCCAACATCCGGTTCCATCGGCAACCGACGATCGGCGCGACTACGAGGAACTGATCGACACCGTCAAGAGCAGCCTGTGGGGCCTGCTCGATACACCGAGCGGACAGACGCCGTCCGATCCCCCGCCGCAGGAGCCTGCCCGCGTGCGGCTCACCGCGATGCAGGGTGCGATCGCACTGGATCGACTGCAGTCGAACCTGGCGCAGGCATTCGAGGCCCGCGAAAAACTCGAACAGGACATCCGCGATGCGCATCTTGCGTTGGAGACCATGCGCGCGGAACTCGCTGGCACCCGGGCCGACGAGCGCCAGGCCCGTTATCTTGCGGCGCACGACCAGTTGACCGGCCTGGCCAATCGCGGGCACTTCCAGGAACGCCTGGACGCGGCACTGGCGAGCAACCGGCCCCAAGCGGAACGTCTGGCCATCCTGTACATCGACCTGGACGACTTCAAACCGATCAACGACACCTATGGCCACGCCGCCGGCGACATGTTGCTGCGCATCGTGGCCGGACGCTTGCGCCGGGCCGTCCGGGCCGCCGATCTGGTCTGCCGGCTGGGCGGCGATGAGTTCGCATGCCTGCTCGCCGGCATGACTTGTGCACACGATGCACAGCGCCTGGCGTCGAAACTGCGCGATGCATTACGCACGCCGTGCAAGATCGGCGACCAACTGGTGCAGGTCGATGCCAGCATCGGCATCGCGATCGAAGGCCCCGACGAGCACAGCGGCGCCGACCTGCTGCTCAAGGCCGACATGGCGATGTACCGTGCCAAGCGCGAAGGCAGCGGCGTGGCCTGCTACGACGCACCAGCGCCCACCTGAAAACAGCGCACGCAAAAAGCCGGCCAACGCGGATATCCACCGCCGATGTCATGCCCATGGACTGCGCAATCCAGGCGCATGGCCTGCCAGCCCAATACCCATGCGGGCCGGCGCAGTTGTTCAGGCGCTTATCAACAGGCTAGCCCACAGTCCTGGTGGATAACCTGCCTGTCCGGCGTCGGCACAGCGAAGCCGGGTCGACACAAGAGACTACCTGACACGACGGGACGCAGGCAGGCGCCATCACCGGCATCCGATGTTTCGCCATGCGTTTCCCGGTGACACGGCAGACCCGCGGCGCGCACGCAGCGCTTTCTGCACTTGCAGGAGGTGCTTGTGCGGCGGGCAATGGTGAAGTAGCGAAGCCGCAGAAAATCATCATGCGATGCGCCG
>JBFJZP010000321.1:0-4370 GCA_041622095.1 Burkholderiaceae bacterium
CCCCGCCAGCAAAAGCGACAGCTTCATACGAACCCCATGGAAATATTCGGCATTCCGATCCAGGCCTTTCTGGGTCAACTCCTGCTTGGCCTTGTCAACGGCTCGTTTTACGCGATGCTGAGCCTGGGCCTGGCGGTCATCTTCGGCCTGCTGGGTATCGTCAACTTCGCGCACGGCGCGTTGTACATGATCGGTGCGTATGTGGCATGGATCGGCATGGACCGATTCGGCATCAACTATTGGGCGGCGCTCGTACTGGCGCCGCTGGCGGTCGGCGCAATGGGTGTCGTCATCGAGCGCACGCTGCTCAAGCATCTGTACAAGATCGATCCGATTTACGGCTTGTTGCTGACCTTCGGCCTGGCGCTGATTGCAGAGGGCCTGTTTCGGGAACAGTTCGGTGTCTCGGGCCAGTCGTATCCGGTACCGGAACTGCTGCGTGGCGCCACCGACCTCGGATTCATGATCCTGCCAAACTACCGTGGCTGGATCATTTTCGCCTCGTTGACGGTTTGTCTGGGCACCTGGTTCATCATCGAACGTACCCGGTTGGGCGCGTATCTGCGCGCCGCAACCGAGAATCCGTCGCTGGTGCAGGCATTCGGCATCAACGTGCCGATGATGGTGATGTTGACCTACGGCGCCGGTGCCGGTCTCGCGGCTCTGGCTGGTGTTCTGGCCGCACCGGTGATCCAGATCACGCCGCTGATGGGCAGCAACCTGATCATCATTGTTTTCGCCGTCGTCGTGATCGGCGGCATGGGGTCTATCCTCGGGTCCGTGCTGACCGGTTTGGCACTCGGACTGATCGAGGGCCTGACCAAGGTCTTCTATCCTGAAGCGTCGAATATCGTGGTTTTCGTGATCATGGCGCTGGTATTGATGGTCAAGCCGGCTGGGCTTTTCGGCAAGGAGCCATGATGGCGGTATCCCAAGTTTCTGCAGTATCCAGGGCGACACGGCTGACCTGGGCCGTCGGCCTGCTATTGCTGCTGATCGCGCCGTTCATCGGTCTGTATCCGGTCTTCATGATGAAGGCCCTGTGTTTCGCGATCTTCGCCTGTGCCTTCAACCTGCTGCTGGGCTATACCGGTCTGTTGTCGTTCGGCCACGCGGCGTTTTTCGGCGCATCGGCGTATGCCACTGGCTGGCTGGTCCGCAGTGCCGGCTTTTCGCCCGAACTGGGCATCGCGGCCGGCACCTTGTTTGGTGCTGCACTGGGGCTGGGTGTCGGCCTTATCGCGATCAGGCGCCAGGGTATCTACTTCGCCATGGTCACGCTGGCGATGGCGCAGATGATCTACTTCCTGTGGCTGCAGGCGCCATTCACGGGCGGCGAGGATGGGTTGCAGGGTGTGCCGCGGGGCAAGTTGTTCGGCATGTTGCCGTTGACCGAGCCGATCACCATGTACTACTTTGTACTGGCGGTTTTCGTCGCGGTATTCCTGGGCATCGTGCGTATCGTGCATTCGCCGTTCGGACAGGTTCTCAAGGCCATTCGCGAAAACGAGCCACGGGCGATCTCGCTGGGATACGAGGTCGATCGCTACAAGCTGCTGGCCTTCGTGTTGTCGACCGCGATCGCCGGCCTGGCCGGCTCGCTCAAGACCATCGTGCTGGGTTTCGCCACCTTGTCGGATGCCCACTGGTCCCTGTCCGGTGAAGTTGTCCTGATGACGCTGCTGGGTGGCATGGGCACCTTTGCCGGCCCGGTGATCGGCGCCTTCACGATCATCGGACTGCAGAACTTCCTGGCCGACCGCGTCGGTTCATGGGTGACGGTCATCATCGGAACGATCTTTGTCATCTGCGTCGTGGCGTTCCGGCGCGGTTTTGTCGGCGAACTCCTGGCCTGGCAACAGCGCCGCCGCGAGCGCTGAGAGTGTCTGCGCGGGGCTGCGGCCTCAGTGTGAGATTTCGGGCCAGCGCAGACTAAGGGCTACGCCGGCCAGGCCCGACAGTCCCAGCAACAGCACCGTGCCATCGACCGACACACTGGATGCCAGCGCGGCCAGTGCGCCAAAAACCAGCAACAACACTCCGAGGGCGGAATTGCTGACGTCGACATAGGCGGTGCCGCCTGTCGCCCTCCGCCAGGTCCAGCAGATAGGACTTGCGGCCCAGTCGAAGGCCGTCATGGCAGATGCTTAGGCCGAGGAAAGCCAGCGGGAACCGCCGGCGCGCGGCGGAGTCGCCGGGACCCCACCAGGACCACAAGGCCACGGCGATGGACAGGATCGCGGCGCCGGCATTCGCTATCGCAAACAAGCGTCTGCTGGATTGGTCGGACATCCCGACCCCAAGGGGAAACACCAGCGAGGGAAGCTTCGCGCTCGGAACCAGCACCCCATGGAACCGGATGAGGTGCCGCCTGGGCCTGGGCATGGGCGCGCGAAAAGCGCCCTTCTGTCGCCCGTGCCGCCAGCCGCTGCATGAACTCCAGCGGGCTCATCACCGCAAGGATGCAGGACCAGCTGCGGCAGGAGTCGCGCCCCGGCGTGTAGCCGTCAAGCTGACGGCAGGCCGGCCGGGCGTGTCATGCCTGCCCCGATCGGGCTGCTGCCAGGATCGAACGAATCCGGTTGGCCAGCTCGTCGATCACGAAGGGCTTGTTAATCATCTGCATGCCGGCGCTCAGGAAGCCTTGGCGCGCGGCCGCCTGCTCGGCGTAGCCGGTGACGAACAACACCTTGAGGTCCGGCTGGCGTGCCGTGGCGATCTCCGACAGCTGCCGGCCGTTCATGCCCGGCAAGCCGACGTCGGTGACCAGCAAGTCGATGTGGATTCCCGTGTCGAAGACCGCTAGCGCAGCGTCGGCATTGGCGGCTTCCATGAAACAGTAGCCCATGTCCTGCAGCACGGCCACGATCACCGAACGCACGCTTTCCTCGTCCTCGACAACGAGAATGGTCTCGCCGGTCCGGATATGCGTCGTCGGCGCGGCGTCTGGCGCCGGTTCGGCGATCGCCTCGCCAGAGAGGTCGCGCGGCAAGAACAGGCTCACCGTGGTGCCGCGGCCGACTTCACTTTCAATGCGGATGTGTCCGCCCGCCTGTTTCACGAACCCGTAGACCATCGACAGCCCCAGGCCCGTCCCCTGACCGATGGGCTTGGTGGTGAAGAATGGTTCGAACGCCCGCGCGATGTTGTTCACAGGCATGCCGGCACCATCGTCCGTGACGCGTACGGCGATGTAATCACCGGCGGTCACTTCAATCTGACTGGCGGCATGGGCTGCATCGATCTCGACGTTCTCGGCCGCAATGCACAGGTGTCCGCCTTCGGGCATCGCATCACGCGCATTGATCACCAGATTCAGTAGCGCGCTCTCGAGCTGGCCGGCGTCGATCCTGGCCGTCCACAGGTCGTCGGCAAGTTCGACCCTCATCGACATGGTGGCTCCGATCGTGCGCACGAACATGTCTTCGAGCGAGTTGACCAGTTGCACCACATCGACACGTCGGATGTCAAGCGACTGCCGGCGCGCGAACGCGAGCAGGCGTTGCGTCAGCGAGGTCGCGCGCTGGGTGCTCGCCGATGCCCGCTCAAGCAAGGTTTCGATGCCCTCCAGCTTGCCTGTCTTCACTTTGCGCTGGATCAGCTGGATCGACCCGTATATGCTGGCCAGCATGTTGTTGAAGTCGTGTGCGATGCCACCGGTCAATTGGCCGATGGCTTCCATCTTCTTCGACTGGCGCAGTTGTTCCTCGGCGAGTTGCAACGCGTTCTTCTGTTCCTTGTCGTGTGTGATGTCGCGGCCGAATGCAAAGATCGCATTCCCCTCCGGGGCCGCAGTCCAGGCCAGGCTGCGATAGCTGCCATCCAGATGCAGCATTCGGCACTCGAAGGTCGGCAAGACGCCGACACTGGCGCGCACCAGCGCGATTTCGGCTTCCGCGTGGTCGTCCGGGTGTACCAGCGCGTCGATCCGCTTGCCGACCACGTTGGCGGGAGCCCAGCCGAGAATGCTGGTCCACGCGGGATTCACGTGGGCGAACACGCCATCGGACCCCAGCACGGCCATCATGTCGGGGGAATTGCGCCAGATGCGGTCGCGCTCACGTGTCCGCTCGTCGACCCGGCGCTCCAGGTCGGTATTGATTTGCTGCAGGGCTTCACGGTCGGCGCGCTGCTGTTCGATGTCGGTATTCGTTCCGACCCACCGCACAACCGTGCCCACCGCGCCACGGATCGGCGACGCGCACACCAGGTGCCACCGATGGATACCATCGGCGCGCCGGATGCGCAACTCGATCTCGTAGGCCGATCCGTCGGCCAGTGCCTTGCTCCAGGCAGCCGAGCCCGCATCGATGTCGTCGGCATGGATCAATTTCTTCCAGCCGTTCCCGTCCAGGTCCTTCGGCGCCAGC
>JBFJZP010000322.1:0-4343 GCA_041622095.1 Burkholderiaceae bacterium
ATGCGCTGCTGCACGACAAGGGCCCGCTGGCGCCGCTGCTGCAACTGACCATCGCCTGTGAACAGGCGGACGACGAGGCCTTTGCGCGCCTGGCGGATGCCCTGGTGCTCAGCAACCACCAGGTCAACTGGGCCCACCTGCAAGCGCTGGCCTGGGCCGAATCCATGGGCCTGTAACCGGCCCCATCGCCCCGGATTCCCGCGCCATCCCAGGCGCCACTGCGAACCCCATTGACCCCGCCACCGGCCCATGCCTGCCGCACGGGCCGGTGGCGCTGCGCCGCAAATAACCGACCTTGCAGGACCGGCTATTGACTTTGCTCAGCGATCGCTGCCGTCTTGGCCTTTAAGGTTGGGCGACAGACACAGGGAGGAGCACCATGGCGATCACGGTGGATCAACAGAGCCGACGCATCGGCCTCGCATTGTCAGGCGGCGGTTTTCGAGCCGCCGGATTTCATCTCGGCGTGTTTCGCAAGTTGCAGGAACTGGGGCTGCTCTGGAAGCTCGACCTTCTCACCTGCGTCAGCGGCGGCAGCATCGCCGGCGCATTTCTGGCCCGGCACTGGGGCCAGGACGACGCGCTCGACAAGCTGGAGAACTACCTGCGTACCACGTCGATCGCGGTCTCTTCGGTACTCGGCGGCCTGCTCGACCCGCTGCACAGCCGGCTCGACAAGCTCGCCAGCAGCTACGACCGCGACCTGTTCGGCGGCGGAACGCTCGACACCCTGAAGAACGGGCCACGCATCTACCTCAATGCCACCAACCTGGCGACCGGCAACATGTTCTTCTTCGTCGCCGGCGGCGCCGGACTGTCGGAAATGGGCGAGTGGGAGATGGGCACGGTGGCGGCGGACAAGTTCCCGATCAGTCGCGCGGTGGCGGCATCGTCGGCGTTTCCCCCGGTATTCCCGCCATTGCGCCTGGCGCAGGACGAATACCCGCAGCGCGATGCCGACTTCGTCTGCCTGACCGATGGCGGCGTCTACGACAACCTCGGCGTCAATCCGCTGCTGCGCAAACGCAATGCGCTGGACTATGTCATCGTCAGCGATGGCGGCAAGCCGTTCGCGATCGACCGCAGCCCGACCGAACTCGGCAGCGTGGTGCTGGTGCATGCCATCGACATCCTGATGGAACAGGTGCGCGGGCTGCAGTTCAAGCGGCTCGAACTCAATGGCGGCAAGGCCGGCGGCGCCAAGCCTGCCTGGTTGTCGATCGACAGCATCGAGGGCCAGGTGCGCGATGGTGACGCGGCCTACGCGTCGTCGATCAGCACCAACCTCAAACGCATGTCGGTGGCCGAAATCGATGTGCTCAAACGCCACGGCGGCGCGTTGGTCGACCACCGGCTGCGCACCTACATGCCGGAGTTGCTGGTTCCCTGAACGACCGCCACGCGGCGGCTCGGCCGCGCTATCCGATCCAGCCCTACGCACCATGACAGATCCACTCGACACCGATGCCATTGATCCGCTGCTGAAACTGGCCAGATCCGAGCCGCCGCCGGAAGTGGCTTTGTCGGCATTGAGCGCAGCGGCCAGTTTCAACCTGACCCCACGAGCCTGGCACGACGTGGCCACGGTGCTGAACCAGCAGATCGAATCGCTGCCTGCGGGCAGCGGCACGCGGCAACAGGCCTTGAGCCTGGGCACACGGATTCCGCTGCGGTCCTGGCGTGAGCATTTGCGCCAGTTGGCAGACGATGCGACCGAACCCGATGCCGATGCCCTGAACCAGGCCCTGGTGCAGGTGCGCGATCCGAGCCGCATCGACTGGGTGCTGGCACAGTCCGCGCAACATCCGGCCTGGGCGGTGCAGGTGCTCGCCACGCTGCCGATAGAACGAAGCCTGCAGCTGGTGGATCTGCCCCGCCTGCCGGACGATGCCGACCCGATGGCAGGGTTCTGGCTGGCGATCGCCCGCGCGCGGCTGGGTGACACCCGCGCGCTCGACCAGTTGCTCACCGATGCGGTCGACGACCTTCCCTTGTTCTGGGGCAGCCCGTGGACGGCTTATGACGAAGTGGCCCGGGTACGCCCGCTGCCGGCCGCGTTGAACGAGCACCTGATTCAGTTACTGGAGCGACTGACGACGGATCCGCCGCCAGACGAAAACCATGCGGTGCGGCGCATGCGCGAACTCACCGTCTGGGCCGCCACCGGCATATGCGACGCCGAAGGCAGTCCCCGTTCCGAGGAGTCCGAGGAGCCTGTGCTCGGGCGTCGCCGCAGCCCTGTCGTCAGCGCCAGCGCAAGGGCCCGGGCACGCCAGTTGCGCAAACAGGCGACGTTCACCTGGTTCGACCTATCCGCCGACCCGGACACCCGCGAGGCGCTGTCCGCGATGCCCAAGGGATCATCGCCACGTCTCGTACAGGTCTTGCTGCAAGAGGCGAACCAGCGCGCCGCAGCCCTGCCGCAGGATGCGCCGGCCAATATCCTGCTGGGCAACCATGTGACGGACCTGGTGGGCGCGCTCCCGATCGACGGACCGGAGCCGGCGGCCAAATACCTGCAGTTGCATCTGTCCGCGCCGCGCCCGGCGCTGGATGACGGCCAGATGGCCTGGTTGCTGGCACGAGATGCACCGGCCCACCTGATCCGCTCGCTGGAGCGACTGAGCCGCAAACAGCCATCCCCGGACGCACAACGCCAGGTGCTGGGCCTGCTCGAGAACGCCGCCGAATGCCAGGCCGGCCGCATGGCCGGACCGTCGCGCGGCGCAGGCCCCGGTGGCGATGCCGCCCCCATGATCGAGCTGATCGACGACCTGCAGGAGCAGATGGCCATGGCGGCGCCGCCTGCGGACGAAGTTGCCGACGAAGACGCTGGTGCCCCGTCCGCACCACCTGCCCCGATCGCCGGTCGGCCGGCAGCCGCACCGGCGACACGTCGGCGCGCGCCAGCCCCGGCGGCGCCGGCCATGCGCCCGCGCGCAAGCACCACGCCCAAGGACGCCTCGCCCAGCGAAGCGCCCGAGCCGGAACAGCGCCGTGTCAACGCCTGTATCCTGCACCAGCGAAAAGAACGCCGTACCTTCGTCGCCGGTGCGGAGAACATCGTGCGTTGCTGGATCGGCCTGCCCGAGCAAGGCGTGGCCAGCTCCGACCAGGTCGTGCCCCAGGTGGCGATTCCGACCACCGGCCTGGCACTGCAGGCGCATCTGTGCTGGCGCGACAGCGCTGGCAAGACACACGAAGACAGCCAGCCGGTGCTGCTGCCGCCGAGCCGCACCGCCAGCAGCAACCAGTGCGACCTGCGCCTGCACATACCGGTCGGCGAACGTTATGTCAGCGCCGACATCGCCTTCCTGTACCGCGGCCGGGTCTTCGAAGCGGTGCGGCTGGAGGCCTTCGTGCTCGAGTCCGGCCAGCAGGAATCGGAGCGCGACCAGATCCGCATCCTGGTGCAGGCTGCACATCGACAAGTGCTCGAGATCCAGGATAGCGCACCGGTGGATACCGTCGTTCTGGTGCCCCGCGCAGCCACACCGGATGGTCAAGCCCGGCCGTCGCCACCGACGCTGCGCCGCTTCGGCAAACGCGGCAGCCAGCACTTCGACCTGCAGCGCGCCAGCCATGCCGTCGGCTGGCTGAACGACACCTTGCATGCGACGCAGACCCTGATCGTGCGCAAGCAGGCCAAGGCCCGGCCGGCCGGTGGCACAACCGTTGCAGCCACGGACATGTTCGACGACACCGACGCCGACGCCCGCGGCCTGCTACTCGACATGGCGCGCCACGGCACCCTGCTGTACAAGGAGTTGCGAGACCAGGGGTTCGGCGATCCGGGCGAACGTTTCCAGATCCTGTGCGAAGACAGCGACGACCATGCGCCGCTGGAGTTCACCTACGACCGCGGTTATCCGTCGGCGAAAGCCAGCTGGTGCCAAGCCGGCCTGGCGGCCTTGCGCGAGGAGGCGCCGACCTGCCCGGCCTGCCAATTCCCGGGCCAGGAGAACGAACTTGGCCATGTCGATGTGTTGTGTCCGTACGGCTTCTGGTCGCTGCGCAAGGTGATCGAGCGCATGAGCCCGGTATCCGACGGCGCCGAATCCGATCCGGGCAAGGAGCGGCGCCTGTTGTCGCCGATGACCTCGGTCGCGTTTGCCAGCAGCCACCTGGTGCCGGAGCCGGAGCGCAAGGCCACGCTGGAAGCCTTGCAGCAACATTTCGACACGGTATTGCCGGCCGACGACTGGCTGCAATGGCGCAAGGTGGTCAAGCAGAATCCGGCGCTGCTGATGGTGTTGCCGCACCATGGCATCCAGTCGCAGCTCGACTACCTGGAGATCGGCGACCAGTCGCTGGACGAGGAACTGGGCAAGCTCAGCGCCGCG
>JBFJZP010000323.1:0-4341 GCA_041622095.1 Burkholderiaceae bacterium
AACGGATTCGAATACCGGCTCGATCCGGCCCGGTTCCGGCGGTATGACGGGCGGGGGGGGCTCAGGCATGGTTTGCACCGTGGCCGGTGCGTCGGCCGGGGCGGCGGAGGTGTCCGCGGGGCCGGTCGAAACCGATTCAGGTGCCAGCGCCTCGGCAGCGGCGCTTGCGTCTGCGGTCTTGTCGACCTGCACGGGTGCGTCCTGCGCCGGGTCCACTGCTGCCGGGGCGATCGGTTTGTCGTGGTGCAGCAGACCCTCCGGATCGGCGGCGTCGCCCTTTTTTGCCAATGCCTTGTCGATGATGCTCATTTGGCCCCCTTCGGGTCCAACGCGTCGCGCAGACCGTCACCCAGCAGGTTGAAGGCCAGCGACACCAGGAAGATCGCGGCGCCCGGAGCGGCGGCAACCCACCACTGGTCGAGCACGTAGAGGCGGCCGTTGGCGATCAGGGCGCCCCACTCGGGCATCGGCGGCTGCGCACCCAGGCCCAGGAAGCCGAGGCCGGCGGCGGTCAGGATGATGCCGGCCATGTCCAGCGTGACGCGCACGATCACCGAGGACAGGCACAGCGGCATGATGTGGCGAAACACGATGCGCCAAGGCGATGCGCCAATCAGCTTGACCGCCGAGATGTAGTCGGCCTGGCGGATCGTCAGCGTTTCGGCACGGGCGATACGGGCGTATGGCGGCCAGGACGTGATGGCGATCGCGATCACGGCGTTCTCGATGCCCGGGCCGAGCGCTGCAACAAAAGCCAGCGCCAGGATCAGGCGCGGGAACGCCAGGAAGATGTCGGTGACGCGCATCAGCGCCGCGTCGAGCCAGCCGCCGGCATAACCGGCCACGGTGCCAACGATCAGGCCGATCGGCGCTGCGAGCACCGCCACCAGCGCGACAACGTACAAGGTCACCCGCGAGCCGTGGATGATGCGCGACAGGATGTCGCGACCCTGGTCGTCGGTGCCCAACCAGTGGGTGCTCGACGGCGGCAGCAGCCGCGTCGTCATCAGGTCGCCCTGGTACGCGGAAAACGGCGCCAGCTGGTCGGCGAATATCGCGACGAAAACCAGCGCCAGGATGATGGCCAGGCCCAGCATGGCCAGCCGGTTGCGGGCAAAGGTACGCCAGGCGCCGTAGGCACGGCCCAGCGATGCCTGGCGCCGCGATTGCGGGCGCTCGGACATCAGCCAGTCGTGCAGGCTTTCCTTCGCTACGGAGGTGGTGGAACTGTTCATCGGGTACGGGTACGCGGATCGAGAATCTTGTAGAGCAGGTCCGACAACAGGTTCAGGCCGATGAAGATCGAGCCCACGACGATGGTGCCCCCCAGCACCGCGTTCATGTCGGCGTTCTGCAGCGAGTTGGTGATGTACAGGCCCAGGCCCGGCCAGGCGAACACGGTCTCGGTCAGTACCGAGCCCTCGAGCAGGCCGGCATAGGACAAGGCCACCACCGTCACCAGCGGCACCATCGCATTACGCAGCGCGTGGCGCCAGATGATGCGGGTCTCGGACAAGCCCTTGGCCCTGGCGGCAATCACGTATTCCTGCGCCAGTTCGTTGAGCATGAACGAGCGGGTCATGCGGCTGATGTAGGCCAGCGAGAAATATCCCAGCAGGCTGGCCGGCAGTATCAGGTGCGACAACACGTTGCGAAACGCATCCCACTGGCCCTGGCGTGCGGTGTCGAGCAGCAGGAAGCCGGTGTCGAGCGTGACCGAGTATTCGTAGGCCACGTCGATGCGCCCGGGCCCGGCAATCCAGCCGAGCTTGGCGTAGAACAACACCAGTCCCATCAGGCCGAGCCAGAAAATCGGCACCGAATAACCGATCAGGCCCATCACCCGCACGACCTGGTCGACCATGCCGCCGCGGCGCACCGCAGCCCAGACCCCCAGCGGAATGCCGATGCCGGCACCGATGATGATGCCCAGCGTGGCCAGTTCGATGGTGGCGGGGAAGGTGCGCTTGATGTCGGTCATCACCGGGTTGGATGTCAGCACCGAGGTGCCGAAGTCGCCGGTGACGACTTTCTTCAGGTAGATGCCGAACTGCGTATAGAGCGGCTTGTTCAACCCCATCTCTTCCCGCACCCGTTCCACCACATGCTCTGGCGCCCGGTCGCCGACGATCGCCAGCACCGGGTCGATAGGCATCACGCGGCCGATGAAAAACGTCACCGCGAGCAGACCCAGGTAGGTCAACAGGATGACCCCCAGGAAATTGACGCCAGCCTTTGTGGCGCCCCATAAACGTGCACCGCCCGGACGACCGGGCGGCGACTGGACTACAGCGTTCAAACCAGAACCGTCAGCGCAGTGTTACTTGCTGACCTTGAACATGTAGGTGGCGTCGGACGTAGGGCCGATCACCAGGCCATTGACATCGCTGCGCACGGCTGCGGTCTCGATCTGCTGGCCCAGGATCACGAACGGGCTGGTCTTGCGGTGTTCGGCCTGGATCTCGCCATACATGACCTTGCGCTTGTTGCCATCACGCTCGAGCACGGCCGCGTCGGACTTCTTGGTCATCTCCGGGATGTCCCAGCCATTGCGCCAGGCCAGCGGCTTGGACTTGGCGTTGTCGCTGTTGTCCGGGTTGCGCGCGAAGGTGTCGGCATTGGTGTGCGGATCCCAGTAGTCGGCACCCCAGGCGCCGATGTAGATGTCGTGCTGGCGTGCGCGGTATTTCGTCAGCGTCTGCTTGCCGTCGCCCGGCAGGATCTCGATGTCGATGCCGGCGCGTTTGGCGGTCTGCTGGATCGCCTCGGTCATGCCCTGGATCGGCTGGCTGGTGCGCATGTCGATCGTGATCTTGAAGCCGTTCGGATGCCCGGCCTTGGCCAGCAGTGCCTTGGCTTTCTCTACGTCGAGCTTGTACGGCTTTTCGGTGCTGGCGCCGAGCAGGCCGACCGGCAGGAAGTTCTGGTGCACGACACCGATGTTCTTGATCATCGTCGCGCCGATCGCGTCGTAGTCGACGAGCCACTTGAAGGCTTCGCGCACTTCCGGCTTGGACAGGATCGGGTGCTTCTGGTTCAGGCTGAAGTACCAGACATAACCCTTGGGGGTGGACGTGATCTTGATGTCCTTGTTGCTGGCCAGCGCGGCCAGGTCCTGCGGTTGCAGGTTGCGCGCGACATCGGCGTCGCCTTTTTCCAGCATCAGGCGCTGGGTGGCGGCTTCCTTGACGTGGCGGTAGATGACGCGGGCCAGCTTGGCCTTCTCGCCGTAGTAGTTGTCGTTGCGCTCGAGCGCAACGACTTCGTTGGCACGCCACTCGCGCAGTTTCATCGGGCCGGAGCCGGCGTAGTTGGTCTTGAGCCAGCCGTAACCCATGTCGCCGTTGGCTTCCTTGGACATCAACAACTTCTTGTCGACGATGGAGGCAACGTTGGCGGTCAGGCAGTTGTAGACGAAGGTCGGCGCGTAGGCCTTGTCGGTCTCGATCGTCAGGCTCAAGGGGCCGGTCTGCTTGATCTTGTCCTTGACGTTGTCCTTGGTCAGGCCGAACTGGGTCAGGATGAAGGCCGGGGTCTTGTCCAGCATGATGACGCGCTGCAGCGAATACACGACGTCTTCGGCGGTCAAGGCGTTGCCGGAGGCGAACTTCAGGCCCGGGCGCAGCTCGAAGGTGTAGGTCTTGCCGTCCGGCGACACCGACCACTTGGTCGCGACGTCGGCCACCAGCTTGGACGGGTCGGTCACCTCGTAACGCAGCAGCCGGTCATAGGTATTGCCCATCACTTCACCGGCGGAGATCTCGAACGCCTCGGCCGGGTCCATCGTGATGATGTCGTCGATCGCCCAGGTCACGACCAGGGTGTCCTTGGGCGTGGCTGCCAGCACGGATGTCGCGGGCAGCGCGAAGGCGGTGGCGACTGCCAGCGCGGCCGCGGTACGGATGAACAGGTTATTCAATTGGCTCTCCTAAAGCAGGACATGGAAATGAAACAGGGTGGGGGAATGGTATCCCAACGGCGGTGCAAAAAAGATAGCACCACGGTGGCGCAAAGCGCACCAACAAGAGGTGGTGATGCACCGCTCAGGAGCGCAGATTCTGCGCCTTCGCCGGCGCCTTCGCATCGGGGTTTACCAGTGGGTAAAAGTTTGAAAAGGACTCCTGCGATCGAGGTCGCGCGCTGGCGCGCAAGCCGGCATTAACCGCCTGGCCGGTCGGCCGCCTGGCGGCTGGCCGGAAAAAAGCCGATTGCCGTGCGCGGGTGGTCGGGTACGCCCCGACGCGACAAGGCGCTTGCCCACGTGCCAAAATGCTTTTTTGCAAGACATTAGGAGACACCCATGCCCGGCCTGTTGCCCCACGTCGACCCCGAGGGTCTGCT
>JBFJZP010000324.1:0-4337 GCA_041622095.1 Burkholderiaceae bacterium
GGGCGCCTGGAAATGCCGGATCTGCTGCGCACTGCGCTGACAACGCTGGGTGCTGGCTGGCGCCGTCGCAGCATGGGTCGGGGCGGCGGGCCGGTCGGCCCGTGGCTGGCCCGGCTCGCCGCCGATTGGGCGGGTATTGCCGCGCCGCTGTATCGCGCGCGTGCGACGAGGTTACTGCACCTGGGCGCCGCGATGCTGGCCCTGGGTGTGATTGCCGGCATGTACCTGCGTGGCCTGGCGCTGGAATACCGCGCCAGTTGGGAGAGCACGTTCCTGGAACCTGCAACGGTACAGGCCCTGTTGTCGCTGGCACTGGCGCCGGGCGCCTGGCTGGGGCAGCTGCCGCAGCCCGATCTGGCCCGGATCAGTGCCATCCGGGCACCGGGCTCGGAGAATGCCGGCTACTGGCTGCACCTGATGGCCTTGACCTTGCTGGCGCTGGTGGTGGTACCGCGCTTGTTGCTGGCGCTGCTGGGCTGGTGGCAGGAACGCCGGCTGGCCCGTGAATTGCCGCTGCCGCTGGACCAGGGGTATTTCCGTCGCCTGTTGCGCGGCTTTCACGTGGCACCGAACCATGCGGTGGTGCTGCCGTATGCCTACACGCCGAGCGAGCGTGCGGTGGCCGGCCTGGAAAGCCTGCTGACCCGTCTGCTGGGGGGCGCTGTCGCGATCCATCAGGAGGCGCCGGTCGCGTACGGAGAAGACGATACCGAGGGCACCACCGAATGGCGTTCGCGGCCCGGCACGCGGGTGGTGCTGTTCAACCTGGCGGCGACGCCGGAGCGCGAGGCCCATGGCGCGTTCGCCGCGGCGGTGGTCGCGGCGACCGGCGCGTCCGAGCCGCTGCTGGTGGTGGTCGACGAGACCAGCTTCGCCGCCCGTGCCGGCGATGACCCGCAACGCCTGCAGCAGCGGCGTACCGCCTGGCGCGACCTGCTCGATGCGCAGCAGGTCACGCCGGCCTTTGTCAACCTGGCCGACCCCGACCCGGCGACCGCCGAGGCCGCGCTGGACGCCGCATTGTTCCGACCGGACCGAACGAATGGATGAGACCCAGATTGCGCTGTCGTTGATATCGCACACCAATGCCGGCAAGACGACACTGGCACGTACCTTGTTGGCGCAGTCGGTCGGCGAGGTGCGCGATGCGGCCCATGTGACGCTGGAGGCCAGCGCTTATCCGCTGATCGAGACGCCGCAAGGCGACAAGCTGGTGCTATGGGATACGCCGGGTTTTGGCGACAGTGCACGGCTGGTCAAGCGCTTGCGCCAGCAGGGCAATCCGATCGGCTGGTTCATGACCCAGGTGTGGGACCGCTTTCGCGACCAGACCTTCTGGCTCAACCAGGCGGCGGTGCGCAATACCCGCGACCAGGCCGACGTGGTGCTGTATCTGGTCAATGCGGCCGAAGAACCGCAGGATGCAGGTTATCTGGCCCCGGAGTTGTCGGTGCTGGAATGGATCGGCAAGCCGGTGATCGTGTTGCTGAACCAGACCGGTCCGCGCAGGCCCCAGGAGCAGGAGGCGCAGGCCGAGCATCAATGGCGCGAGACCTTGCGCCGCTGGCCCCAGGTGCATGCGGTGCTGACCTTGGATGCGTTCGCACGCTGCTGGGTGCAGGAGTTCGCCCTGTTCGACAGCATCGGCGCGGTGCTGCCGGCGCCGCAACAGGCCGCATTTGCGCGCCTGAGCCAGGCCTGGCAGGCGCGCCGCATGGCGCAGTTCGACCGCTCGATGCAGACGCTCGCCTTGCCGTTGGCACGTGCCGCCATCGACAGTGAGCCGCTGCCTGCGAGCAGCTTGCGCGACAAGGCCTTGCGACTGGCCGGTTTGCGTGGCGACAAGGCGGGTGGGGCGCAAGCCGGCGCGATGGCCGCCATGGCCCAGCGCCTGCAGCAAGGCCTGCAAGGCGGCATGCAGCAATTGATCGCGATCCATGGGCTGGAAGGCCAGGCGGCGACCGAGGCGATCGCGCAGGTCGAGCGTGACGTCCGGGTCGATGCGCCACTGGACGAAAGCAAGGCCGCATTGATGGGCGGTGCGGTCTCCGGTGCCTTGACTGGTGTCGCCGCCGACCTGGCCACCGGCGGCTTGTCGCTCGGCGCCGGCATGTTGACCGGCGCAGTGCTGGGTGCATTCGGTGGTGCCGGCATCGCCCGTGGATTCAATACCTTGCGCCACAAGTCGCAGACGCTGATCCGCTGGGATGGCGCGTTCCTGCAACAACAGGTTCGCGCCAGCCTGTTGCGCTACCTGGCGGTGGCGCATTACGGGCGCGGGCGCGGCGAATGGCAGCAACGCAGCTACCCGGCGTTCTGGAGCGACCTGGTCGAGCGGCAGGTCGGCGAGCATGCGGACGCGCTGGAGCAGATCTGGTCGCTGCGCGAGGATCAGCCCGATGGTGATGACATGGCGCAGGCCTTGACCGAGGTCATGCAGGACATCGCCCGTGCAGTGATCGAGGACTTGTACCCCGGTGCATTGGAGGGACGGCAGTCGCATGCGGCCGCACCGCCGCCGGCTGAGGCGCACAGCTGAGCCGGGTCGACCGCTGAACGCGGCCTGCACGGGTGGCCGCAGTCCATGCGCAGTTCGGCAAAGTCGACCGGCACGTCACCGAGGGCATTCGCCGGCTTGCCGACTGGCGCAAGACCATCCAGGCCTTGCCGCGGATCGCGACCGGCTTTCAGGCCGCGCAGATCGCCGCAGGCGTCGCGTATCAGGGTTCGTGCAGCACCAGCGACCAGGGCATCTTCTGCCAGGCGGTGACCTCTTCGCGCAGCAGGTGCGCCGATTGTGGATACGCCTCGGCCCAGCCGGCGCGGGTTGACAACAGAAAGCCACGGGGTTCTTGTGGATGGGCCACCAGGCTGACTCCGACGATATCCGGTTCGCGCCGCGCGTGGCACAGGATGATCGCCAATCGCAGCGCCAGCAACTGCTGCACCAGGACCCGGTCGTCGAAATCGGCCACCAGCTTGCGCAGCTTGCCCCGGTGACCGAGCACCAGCAGGCTCAGCCGGTGCAATTCGTTCAGAGCGAATCCGGTCGCATCGGCGTTGTCCAGGATATAGGCGCCATGCTTGTGGTAGTCGCTGTGCGATATGTGTGCGCCGATTTCGTGCAGCTGGGCCGCCCAGCGCAGCTTGCGGGTGTTGCGCTCCTGCTCTGCGCCCGACCCATCGGCTCCGCTTGTCGACAACTGGCCGAACAGCGTGGTTGCCACCTTCTCGACCCGTTTCGAATGCGCCGTGTCGACATCGAACTTGCTCATCAATCGCGCCACCGATGCGGTGCGGACGTCGAAATGGCGGCCGGCGTCACCCGCCATCTCGCCAAGCAGGCCGTGGCGCAGGCCGCCATCGGCGGTGTACATGCGTTCGATCTGCAGCAGATCGAAGATCGCGCGCAGGATGCTGACCCCGCCGGCGATGATGTTGCGTCGATCCTCCTTGAGGCCGGGCAGGCGCAGCCGGTCCGCATTCTGGGCATCGAGCAGCCGGCCCATGATCCAGTCCAGCTGGCCGGCAGTGACGATGCCGGACGGCGCACCGGCGGCGATCAGCACGTCACCGACCGCGCCGATCGTGCCGGCCGATCCGTACGCGACGTCCCAGCGGTCGGCGCCGTATTGGTCGAGCGCTTCATCGAGCACTGCCTTGGCCGCGATCTCGGCCATCTGGAAGGCGCGCTTGGAGAAGTGGCCACCCGGGAAATAACGGGTCGACCAGGCAATGCTGCCGACCCGGTAGGACTCCATGCCCACCGGTTCGGCACCCTTGCCGACGATCAGCTCGGTCGAGCGGCCACCAATGTCGACCACCAGGCGACGCTCGGTCGATTGGGGCAGCATGTTGACCACACCCTGGTAGATCAGGCGCGCTTCCTCGCGACCGGAGATCACGTCGATCGGGAAACCGAGGATTTCGTTGGCGCGGACCAGGAAGGCCTCCCGGTTGCGGGCCTCGCGCAAGGTCTGGGTCGCGACTGCCCGTACCTGGCTGCGCTCGAAGCCCGACAGCCGTTCGCCGAACCGGGCCAGGCAGTCCCAGCCGCGCTGCATCGCCTGAACGCTCAGATTGCGCTCGCCGTCCATGCCGGCACCCTGGCGAATGCTTTCTTTCAGGTACTCGGTGCGTTCGAACTGGCCATGGTCCAGGCGTACGATTTCGAGGCGAAAACTGTTGGAGCCGAGATCGACTGCCGCAAGGCGTGTTCCGTTTTGCATGGGTGAGGGGCGCTGTAGACGGTCAGGATACCATCCACATGCAGGCCGCAGAAGCGCCGCCTGGGTCCGGGCGGTTCATGCCGCTCCGGCACCATGATTGCCGATGAC
>JBFJZP010000325.1:0-4334 GCA_041622095.1 Burkholderiaceae bacterium
ACAAGCACAACAGGCGCAACCCCGACAACCGCGTGCTGTTCCTGAACTATTCGGCGGTCGACCCGGCGCTGACCAACGACAAGTGCAGCTTCTGGCACTTCCGTTTCGACGCCCATGCCGACATGCGGGTGGCCGCGTTGATGGAAGTGATCAAGGCCGACAACGCGCTCAAGCGGGTGTATCTGAACGGCCAGTATTACAGCTTCGGCCAGGCGGTGTTGCGCGAAACCCGGCGCCAGATGGCGCTGCAGCGGCCGGATGTGCAGATCGTCGGTGACGAGTTGCACCCGATCGGCCGGGTCAAGGACTTCCTGCCCTACGCGGCCAAGATCAAGGCCAGTGGCGCCCAGGCAGTGGTGACCGGCAACTGGGGCAATGACCTGACGCTGCTGGTCAAGGCGGCGAAGGACGCCGGTTTCGACGGCAGCTTCTACACCTTCTACGGCAATGCGCTCGGCGCACCGGCGGCGATGGGTGAGGCCGGCATCGGCAAGGTGTTCGCCGTCGCCGACTGGATGCCGAACGTGCCCGGCGCGTCCAGCGAGGCCTTCTACCGCGCTTTCCGGACCCGTTTCCCGAATCCGGCCGAGGACTATGTGCATATGCGCATGCAGCTGATGATCGAGGCGCTGGCGCAGGCGATCGAGAAAGCCGGTGCCGCCGGCACGCTGCAGGCCGGTGACGGGCTGGATGTGGCGGCGATTGCGCGCGAACTCGAGACCGTGTCGGTCAACCTGCAGGGGCAGGGCGGCCAGATGCGGGCCGCCGACCACCAGTTCCAGCAGCCGCTGGTGGTGGGGGTGATGGACCGGGTCGGCACGCCGGGCGTGAAATTCGATGTCGAAGGATCCGGCTACGGGTTCCGCGTGGTCCGGACGATTTCTGCCGCGGCGGCCGAGCAGCCGACGAGTTGCAAGATGCAGCGCCCGTGACCGCCGGCAGGGTTCGAAGCGTTTTCTGAAGGTGTTGCCATGCGCGAAATCGTCCGCGATCTGCAGGAGTCCCGTATCCGGGAAGTGGCCAACGCCGGCATCGGCCGCAGCGATGTATTGCCATTCTGGTTCGGCGAAAGCGACGAGGTCACGCCCGACTTCATCCGTCGGGCGGCAATCGAGTCGCTGGAGCGGGGCGAGACCTTTTATGCGCACAACCTCGGCCTGGCCGAGTTGCGCGAGGCGATTGCCGACTACATGAGCCTGCGGCACCCGCCGGTGACACCCGACCGGCTGGCGGTGACATCGGGCGGCGTCAACGCGTTGATGCTGGCGGTCCAGGCCCTGGTGGATGCCGGCGACGAGGTGGTGGCGGTCACGCCGGTATGGCCCAACCTGGTGGCGCAACCGGAAATCATGGGCGCCCGGGTGCGGTGCGTGTCGCTGCAACCGGTGGACGGCGCCTGGGTGCTGGACATGGAAGCCTTGCTGGCTGCCGTCACGCCCGCCACCCGCTTGTTGATCATCAACTCGCCGAACAATCCGACCGGCTGGACGCTGAGCCGCGAGGAGCAGCGCCGGATTGCCGCACATTGCCGGGAGACCGGCACCTGGATCCTTGCCGACGAGGTGTATGAGCGCCTGTATTACGACGCCGGGCCCGAGGCCTGCGCGCCGAGTTTTCTCGATGTCTGCACGCCGCAGGACCGGCTGGTCGTGGTGCACAGCTTCTCCAAGAGCTTTCTGATGACCGGCTGGCGCCTGGGCTGGCTGGTGTTGCCGGCAGAGCTGACGCCGCAGATCGGCAAGCTGATCGAGTTCAATACCTCCTGCGCGCCGGTATTCGTGCAGCGGGCCGCCATCGTCGCCTTGCAGCGCACGCAGGAGGTGACGCCAGCCATCGTGGCGCACCTGCGGCATTGCCGCGACACGCTGGTGCCCTTGCTGCAGCAGCTTCCCGGGGTGGACCTGGCAGCCGCGCCCGGTGGCATGTACGCGTTCTTCCGGCTGGCCGGCAGTGGCGATTCGCTGGCCACCGCCAAGCGCCTGGTGGTCGAGGCCGGCCTGGGGCTGGCCCCCGGCGTGGCGTTTGGTGCCAGCGACGGCGATGGGACCGGATGCTGGTTGCGCTGGTGTTTTGCGTCGCGCGATCCGCAGCGCCTGGTACTCGGTGTCGAGCGGCTGCGCAAGTGGTTGTAAGCCGGCCACTGGCGCAGGTCGGATCGGCCTGGTTATAATCCCGGGGCTTTGCCAGCGAGCAACAGCGCACGCCAGGAGCAGTTCCAGCATCTGGCGCAAGTTCAACCCGGGGTAAACCGATTGGTAGGCTGTTTGTGCCGCCCCCTTCACAGGAAATGAAATGATTGCAACGAGTATCAAGGCAACTGTCGTCCAGGAAAACGCCCGCAAGGCTGGCGACACGGGTAGCCCGGAAGTCCAGGTCGCATTGCTGACCGCCCGCATCAACGAACTCACCCCCCACTTCAAGACCCACGCGAAGGACCACCATGGTCGTCGCGGTCTGTTGCGCATGGTGAGCCGTCGGCGCAAGCTGCTGGACTACCTGAAGTCCAAGGATGCGGATCGTTACACCGCATTGATCGCCAAGCTCGGCTTGCGCAAGTAATTCGCGGTCCGACGTCAAGCGCCTGAGTTGCATCCGTGCCTCAGGCGCTTTGTTGTTGGGCAGTTTTCTTTTTGGGGAAGACGCAGTTTGAGTGTGAGCCATGGCGCATCGGCGTATCACGGCAACATTGAAGCGGCTGCAGAGCGAAGCTGTGTCATTCCAGAGGGGTTTGCGCCCATGCGCCGAACTCCGCTGGAATGGCATCGTGTTCTGCGAGGTCGACTCCAGGCTTCGGCAAGGTGGCCCGCACCTTCCACAACATAGCAGGAGATAGAACACATGAGCATGTTCAACAAAGTCAGCAAGACCTTCCAATGGGGTTCGCATTCGGTCACGATGGAAACCGGCGAGATCGCGCGCCAGGCCACCGGAGCCGTGCTGGTCAATATCGAAGACACCGTGGTGCTGGCCACCGTCGTGGCGAAGAACGAAGCCAAGGCCGGCCAGGACTTCTTCCCGCTGACCGTCGACTACACCGAGAAATCCTATGCCGCCGGCAAGATCCCGGGCAGCTTCTTCAAGCGTGAAGGCCGTCCGAGCGAGCTCGAGACCCTGACCTGCCGCCTGATCGACCGTCCGATCCGTCCGTTGTTCCCGGAAGGTTTCTACAACGAAGTCCAGGTTATCGTGCATGTGCTGAGCCTGAACCCGGAAGTGCAGGCCGACATCGCCGCGATGATCACCACCAGCGCTGCCCTGTCGGTCAGCGGCATTCCGTTCAACGGCCCGATCGGCGCCGCGCGCGTGGGCTATGTGAATGGCGAGTACGTGCTCAACCCGGGCCAGACCCAGTTGAAGGACAGCCAGCTTGACCTGGTGGTCGCCGGTACCGAGACCGCCGTGTTGATGGTCGAGTCCGAAGCCCAGCAACTGTCGGAAGAAATCATGCTCGGCGCCGTGGTGTTCGGCCACGACCAGGGCAATATCGCGATCGCCGCGATCAACGAACTGGTGCGTGATGCCGGCAAGCCGGTCTGGGACTGGAAAGCTCCGGCACGCGACGAGGCATTGATCGCCAAGGTCGAGGCCCATGGCGCCGAGAAGCTGACCGCCGCCTACCAGATCCGCAACAAGCAGGAGCGTACCCAGGCCTGCCGCGCTGCCTATGCCGCCGTGATGGACGGCCTCAAGGCCGATGGCGTCGAGTTCGACGGCGTCAAGGTCGAGAGCCTGCTGTTCGACATCGAAGCGCGTATCGTGCGTGGCCAGATCCTGGCCGGCGAGCCGCGTATCGACGGTCGCGACACCCGCACCGTGCGTGCGATCGAGATCCGCAACGGCGTTTTGCCGCGTACCCATGGCTCGGCCCTGTTCACCCGTGGTGAAACCCAGGCGCTGGTCGTGGCCACGCTGGGCACCGAGCGTGATGCGCAGCGTATCGATGCGCTGGCTGGCGAGTTCCAGGACCGCTTCATGCTGCACTACAACATGCCTCCGTTCGCCACCGGCGAAGCCGGCCGTTTCGGTACGCCCAAGCGCCGCGAGATCGGTCACGGCCGCCTGGCCAAGCGCGCGCTGATCGCCGCGCTGCCGGCGAAGGACGATTTCCCCTACACCATGCGTGTCGTGTCCGAAGTGACCGAATCCAACGGCTCCTCGTCGATGGCCTCCGTCTGCGGCGGCTGCCTGGCGCTGATGGACGCCGGCGTGCCGATGAAGGCCCATGTGGCCGGTATCGCCATGGGCCTGATCAAGGACGGCAACCGCTTCGCGGTGCTGACCGACATCCTGGGTGACGAAGATCACCTGGGCGACATGGACTTCAAGGTGGCCGG
>JBFJZP010000326.1:0-4324 GCA_041622095.1 Burkholderiaceae bacterium
CTGCAGCAGCACCAATGGCCGGTGACGTTCTCGATCGGGGTGTTGACCTGGCTCGGTGGCGCTGTCGGCGCGGAGGAACTGGTCGCGCTGGCGGATCGCCAGATGTACGACATCAAGCGTGGCGGCAAGGACGCGATCGCTTATGCGGTCCATGGCCCGGATTCGGATTCGGATCCGGATCCACAGCCGAAGCCCCAACCGCGCGCCACGGTCACCGACCCGGCGCCGCTCGCCAACTCCTGAGCCTGCCGCCGCGACGCGGCTCAATCGCCCTGGTGTACCGCCTGCAGGCGGGCCCAGTCGAAACACACGCCGGTGCCGGGTGTGTCGGGTGCCACGGCGAGATGGTCCTGTACCACCAGTGGACGTGTGGTGTAGGTGTCGATCGGGAAGGAATGCACCTCGATCCATCCGGCGTGTGGCTGACTCGCCGCCAGGCTGACATGCAACTCCTGCATGCCATGGCTGCACACCGGAATGCCGACTTCCCTGGCGCGTCTGGCCACCCGCAACCAGCCGGTGACACCGCCGCAGTTCGATGCGTCCGGCTGGATGAAGGCCAGTTTCGAATGTGCGAACGCCAGCTCGAACTCGTGTTCGGTATGCAGGTTCTCGCCCATGGCCAGTGGCATGCCGGTGGCCTCGGCAATGGTCGCATAGCCGGTGTAGTCGTCCGGAATCGTCGGCTCCTCGAACCAGACCAGGTTGTAGGGTGCAAACGCCCTGGCTGCGTCGATCGCCTGGGGCACCGACAAGGCATAGTTGGCGTCGACCATCAGCGAGCGGTCCGGGCCGATCAGTTCGCGCACCGCGCGCACCCGCGCCACGTCATCTGCCAACACCGGCTGGCCGACCTTGATCTTCACCGCGTCGAAGCCGCGTGCCAGGTAGCCGCGGATGCTGTCGAGTAGCTTGGGCAGCGGGAAATTCAGGTCGATGCCACCGCAATACGCCTTGCAGCGGTCGCTGGCGCCGCCGGCCATCTTCCACAGGGGCTGGCCCAGGCGTTTGCCGCGCAGGTCCCACAAGGCGATGTCGACCGCCGAGATCGCGAACGAGGCAATGCCGCCGCGGCCGACGTAATGCACATGCCACTGCATCGCGTCGTACAAGGCGTCGATGTCTTCGGCGCTCTGGCCACACAACATCGGCGCCAGGTCGTGTTCGATCATCGCGCGCACCGCATGCCCGCCCTTGCCGCCGGTGTAGGTATAACCGGTGCCTTCGCTGCCGTCGTCCAGGCGCACCGTGGCGGTGATCAGTTCGAAGTGGGTATGGTCGCCGTGTCTGGCGTCGCTGAGCACCTCACTCAGCGGCACCTGGAATCGACGGGCTTGCACACTCTGGATCCTGGCCATGGATGTCTCCTGCGGGTCACGGGGTGGGGTGAAAAATCGGCGGAACCTTGTCGCGATGATGCGAGCGTGTGTGTCTTGCCCGGCGTTCACCATTGTGCCGATACGACCAGCGCGCCGGCGCCGACCAGCAGCAGGCCGAGCAACTCGTTGCGGCTGATCTTCTCGCGAAACAGCCGGCGCGACACCAGGTAGCTGAACACCACCTCGACCAGACCCAGCGTGCGCACGTCAACCGCCGGGCGCAGGCTCAAGGCGGTCAACCAGCCGATCGAGGCCAGTGCCCCCATCATTCCGGCCAGGGTGGACAACTTCCAGGCCTTGGCGATGGCCGTCAGTACCGCTGGTTGCCGCCAGGCCAGCCAGGCGCCCAGTGCCACGCTTTGCATCAGTTGCGCCAGCAGGACATTGAAGCCGCCGATCATCCAGGCGGAATACCCGGGAAGTTCGAGTGCCGCGCCCCGGTAACCGACGCCGGACAAGGCGAACAAGGCGCCGCAGGCCAGTCCGAACCATGCGGCGTTGCCACTGCCCTGCAAGACTTCGCCAACGAGACGGCGCGGCAGCGACAACAGGACCATGCCGACGGTCGACACCAGCATCGCCAGGCCGGTCAACCAGGTCGGTATCTCCTGCAACAGGAAGGTGGCGAAGATGCCGACCTGCAGCACCTCGGTCTTGGAAAAGGCCACGCCGACGATGAAGTTGCGTTGCTTCATCACCACCAGCAGGCAGGCGGTGGCGCCGAGCTGGCAGGCGGCACCCAGGATCAGCCAGAACAGGTAATGCGCGTGCAGCGTCGGCAGCTGGCTGCCCGGCGCGGAGAAGGCCAGCACCAGCCACAACCAGACTGCGGCAAAGGGCAAGCCGTACAGGAAACGCACCAGGGTCGCGCCCAGGGTGCCCATGTCGCCCACCAGGCTGCGTTGCGCTGCGTTTCGGATGGTCTGGGCGAACGTCGCCCCGATCACGATCGGTATCCAGGCCCAGGTGGCAATGCCGTCCGCGGTCATGCCCTGCGCCGTGGGCTCAGAGCTGCGCCGGAATCGAGCCTGGCAACAGGATGCCGCGGTCGACGTTCTGGATGTTGGTATGGCCGCAGAAGGCCATGGTGACGTCGAGTTCCTTGTGGATGATCTCCAGCGCCTTGGTCACGCCGGCCTCGCCCATGGCGCCCAGGCCGTAGACCATGGCGCGCCCGATCATCGTGCCACGGGCACCCAGGGCCCAGGCCTTGAGCACGTCCTGGCCGCTGCGGATGCCGCCGTCCATCCAGACCTCGGTCTGGTTGCCGACCGCCGCCACGATCGCGGGCAGGGCTTCGATGCTGGATGGCGCACCGTCGAGCTGGCGCCCGCCATGGTTGCTGACGATGATCGCATCCGCGCCGGCCCTGACCGCCAGTTGCGCATCCTCGACGTCCATGATGCCCTTGAGGATCAGCTTGCCGCCCCATTGCTTCTTGACCCAGGCCACGTCTTCCCAGGACAGCGTGGGATCGAACTGCTCGTTGGTCCAGGATGCCAGCGAGGACATGTCGGTGACGCCCTTGACATGTCCGACCAGGTTGCGGAAGGTGTGGCGCCGGGTACCCAGCATGCCCAGCCACCAGCGTGGCTTGGTGGCAATGTCGATCGCGTTGCCCAGCGACGGGATCACCGACGCGCGCAACTTGTTTTTCAGGTCCTTGTGGCGCTGGCCGATCACCTGCAGGTCGAGTGTCAGCACCAGCGCGCTGCATTTCGCCGCCTTGCAGCGGTCGATCATGCGCGCCATCGCATCCCGGTCGCGCATCATGTAGAGCTGGAACCAGAACGGCGTGCTGGTGTTCTCCGCAATGTCCTCGATCGAGCAGATGCTCATCGTCGACAAGGTGAACGGGATGCCGAATTTCTCGGCTGCGCGTGCAGCATGGATCTCGCCATCCGCGTGTTGCATGCCGGTCAGTCCGACCGGTGCAATCGACACCGGCATCTTCGCGGCGCAGCCGACCATGGTGGTGGCTGTCGTGCGGTTTTCCATGTTGACCGCCACGCGCTGGCGCAGCTTGATCTTCTGGAAGTCATCCGAGTTGGCGCGATACGTGCCCTCGGTCCATGAGCCGGAGTCGGCGTAGTCGTAGAACATGCGCGGTACGCGCTTCTTCGCCAGGACACGCAGGTCCTCGATGGTGGTGATGATGGGCACGTTTGTCTCCTTGCAACGGGGGACATGTTAGCGGCAGCGGCGCTGCAGGCCGATTGAAACTCGCCCGGACGGATTGAAATTTCTTGCAGCCGGGAAAACAAAGGCCCGGCGGACCGCGTGTCGCGTCCCGCCGGGCAGATGCCCGTCCGGGCTTGCCGGTGTGCTCAGCCGAGCTTGATCGGCACGAAGATCTTGTCGCCTTCGCGTTGTATCAGCAGCGCCACCGACTTGGCCGACTTCGCCACGATGGCGCGTACCTGTTCCACGTCCTTGACCGGTGTTCCGTTGACCGCGAGCACGACGTCACCGGGCGCAATGCCGGCGCGTTCGGCGGCACCGGCGACGGCTTCCACCACCAGCCCGCTGGGCGTGTCGATGGCGCGCCGCTCGTCCGGCTGCAGCGGCCGCAAGGCCAGGCCCAGCCGTCCCTGGTTCGGCTGCGCATCGCTGCGGGCGACCTGTTGCGCGTTTTCCTTGGCACTGCCCAGTTGTGCGTCGATCTGCTGCGCCCGGCCCTTGCGCCAGATCTCCAGCGCGATCCGGTCGCCAGGCGAGGCCAGGCTGATGATCGCCGGCAGGTCGCCGGACGATGTGATCGTCTTGCCGTCGACCTTGCGGATCACGTCGCCGGTCTGCAGGCCGGCCTTGTCGGCCGGTCCGCCCTTCTCGACGGACGAGACCAGCGCGCCTTGCGGGCGGTCGAGGTTGAACGAGTCGGCCAGGGCCTGGTTGACTTCCTGGATTGAGACACCGAGCCGGGCATGTTCGACCTTGCCGGTGGC
>JBFJZP010000327.1:0-4309 GCA_041622095.1 Burkholderiaceae bacterium
CAAGGACCATGAACGCGGCGGCATGATCAAACACGGCTCCAAGATGATCCAGGCGGTGGCCAATGCGAACGTGCCCCAGCTCACCATCATGTGCGGTGCATCGTTCGGCGCCGGCAACTACGGCATGTGCGGTCGCGGTTTCGAACCCCGCTTCCTGTTCTCCTGGCCCCATACGCGCACCGCCGTGATGGGCGGCGAGCAGGCCGCCCGGACGATGCGCATCGTGGCCGAGGCCGGCGCCCGGCGCAAGGGGCTGGACATCGACACCGCGGCGCTGGACCAGCAGGAAAAGGCGATCGTCGACACGTTCGAGCGCCAGCAGTCGGCGATTGCCACCTCCAGCCGCATGCTCGACGACGGCGTCATCGATCCGCGCGACACCCGCGCGGTGCTCGGTCTGTGCCTGGACCTGGTCGAGGCGGCCAGCCGGCGCCAGCTGCGACCGATACAGTTCGGGGTGGCCCGGCCATGACGCGGCCGCGGTGCGGTCACTTGTCGATGAGGCCTCGGCAATGACCCGTTTCTCCTCCATCCTGATCGCCAACCGCGGCGAGATCGCGCTGCGTATCCTGCGCACCGCCCGGCGCCTGGGTTACCGGGTGATCGCGGTTTACTCCGATGCCGATGCGCAGGCCTTGCATGTGCAACAAGCCGACCAGGCGATCCGCATCGGCGCATCCGCGCCGCGCGACTCCTACCTGCATGGCGCGGCGATCCTGGCCGCCGCGCGCGACAGTGGCGCAGGCGCCATCCACCCGGGTTACGGCTTCCTGGCCGAGACCGCCGACTTCGCCCAGGCAGTGGTGGACGCCGGCCTGGTCTGGATCGGGCCACCAGCGGCGGCAATCCATGCCATGGGCGACAAGGCGCGCGCCCGGCAACGGATGCAGGCGGCCGGTGTGCGCTGTATTCCCGGCTACGACGGCACAGCGCAGGACGACGCCACGTTGCGATCACAGGCCGAGCTGATCGGTTTTCCGCTGATGGTCAAGGCCAGCGCCGGGGGCGGCGGGCGCGGCATGCGGCTGGTGCCGTCAGCAGCCGGGCTGGATGCGGCACTGGCCAGCGCACGCTCCGAATCCCTCGGCGCCTTCGGCTCGGATACTCTGCTGCTCGAGCGCGCGCTGCTGGGCGCACGCCATGTCGAGATCCAGGTGTTCGCCGATGCCCATGGCCATGTGCTGCATCTCGGGGAACGCGATTGCTCGGTGCAGCGGCGGCACCAGAAGCTGATCGAGGAGGCGCCCTCCCCCGCATTGGCCGGCGCAGATGGCGCCGCATTGCGCCGCGCGATGGGGTCGATGGCGGTCACCGCGGCCCGCGCGATCGACTACCGGGGAGCCGGCACGGTCGAATGCCTGCTGAACGCGCAGGGAGAGTTCTTCTTCATGGAGATGAACACCCGGCTGCAGGTGGAGCATCCGGTGACCGAGGCGCTGACCGGTTACGACCTGGTCGAATGGCAACTGCGCGTCGCCAGCGGCGAAGCCCTGCCCGAAACCGACCAGGACACCGTCTTGCGCCGCTTCGAGTCCGGCGGTCACGCGATCGAGGCCCGGCTTTGCGCCGAGGATCCGGCACATGACTTCCTGCCCCAGAGCGGACGGCTGCTGGCCTGGCAGCCGCCCGGCACGGTGCGGGTCGACCATGCGCTGCAGGCGACGCACGACATCGCGCCCTTCTACGATGCGATGGTGGCCAAGCTGGTGGCACATGCCGCCGACCGCGACAGCGCATGCCGGCAACTGGCCACGGCCTTGCGCGACACGGTGATGCTGGGCGTGCGCAGCAACCAGGCCTTTCTTGCGGCCTGCCTGGAACACCCGGTCTTTGGTGCCGGCCAGGCCGATACCCACTTCATTGCGACGCACCGCCCGGCGCTGCTGGCCGGGTTGCCGGCGCTGCCGGTGCCGCTGGCGGCACTGGTGCTGTACGCGACCCGGGCCCTGGCCGGTGGCCACGACCCGACCCGGTCGGTATTGCCGCTGCCCTGGTCGACGCCGATGCGCCTGGCGATCGACGGCCAGCCCCATCGCGCCGACCTGTCCGACCTGGGCCTCGGCCGCTTCCGGGTCACATGGCCTGACGGCGACATGGCGCTGCAGTTGCGCAGCTGTACCGACGGCTCGATGGTGGTGGACAGCATGCGCGGCAGCAAATCGCTGCACTGGGCCAGCGGCCAGAATGGTCTGCATGTGGCGATCGACGGCCAACAGTTCCTGCTGGTCGACAACAGCCTTGCCGCCGGCGCCAACACCGGCGGCGCAGCTAGCCACGGCGGCCAGATCCGCGCGCCGATGGCGGGCCGCCTGGTGGCGCTCCATGTCGAGCCAGGACAGCAGGTTCGCAAGGGCGAGCCCTTGCTGGTGCTCGAGGCGATGAAGATGGAGCATCCGGCGATTGCGCCGATGGATGCGGTGGTGGAACGCATCCTGTGCGCCACCGGTGCGCAGCTGGCTGCAGGGGCCTTGCTGATGGAACTGGCGGCGTTGCCCGCATCCGGCGCAAACTGAGCCGAACCGGCCGGTCTGCCAGAATCACAGGAAAAGGCGTGGCGCCGGCCGCGTCGCATCCGAGGAGCTGCCCGCATGACCGCTGCCGCCCGATCACCCGCCTCCGCGCCGCATGGATCGTCCGGTCCGCTGCTCGCCGGGTTGACGCAATACCCGCCATTCATGCAGATGCAGGCGGAGCATCTGCAATTCTTCACCGACCATGCACAAGCGGTGCATTACAAGGCCGGCGCCAACATCCTGTCGCCGTCGACCGGCCCGGTATCGCATCTGGTGCTGGTGCAAAAAGGCCATGTGACACGCCACGGCAACGCCGAGGCGGACGGCGAGTTCGAATACGAGGCCGGCGACCTGTTCCCGATCGGCGCGGTGATGGAGCAGCGGCCGGTCAGCAGCCGTTATGACGCCCATGACAGCGTCGATTGCCTGCTGCTGCCCAGTGCAAAGGCCCATGAACTGAGCCGCATCAGCGCGCCGTTTGCCGCGTTCATGCAAGGTCGTGTTCGTGCCCAGCTGCAACTCTCGCGCCAGGCGATGCAGGCCAGCATGGCCTCACAGGCGCTGGCCGAGCATTCGCTGGAGGCCCGTCTCGGCGATCTCGCGCTCAAGCAGCCGATCAGCGTGCCGCCGGACACCACACTGGAACAGGCTTTGAGCACCATGCACGAGCGCAAGATCGGCTCGATGCTGGTGCTCGACGACAAGGGTGCTGCGCAAGGCATCCTGACCCGGCATGACATCCTCGACCGCGTGGCGCTGGCGCAGGTACCGCTCACGTCGCCGATCGCAAAGGTCATGACCACGCCGATCCATACATTGACGGTGCAACACACGGCGCAGGACGCCGCCTTGCTGATGTCGCGCCACACCATCCGCCATGTGCCGGTGACACGCGCCGGCGTGGTGGTGGGCATGGTGTCCGAGCGCGACCTGTTCGCGATACAGCGCATGTCGATCCACCATGTCAGCTCCGGCATCCATGGTGCCAAGGACGAGGACGCGCTGGTGCAATCGGCGCAGCAGATCCGCGCCTTCGCGCGCCACCTGATCACGCAAGGCGTGGCGGCGCGCCAGCTGACCCAGCTGATCAGCCACCTGAACGACCTGCTGACCGAACGCCTGGTGCAGATCAAGGCGCAGGTCCATGGCATGGACATGCAGCAGGCCTGCTGGCTGGCATTCGGCTCCGAGGGACGTTCCGAGCAGACGGTATCGACCGACCAGGACAATGGCCTGGTGTTCCTGAGCGAGGATCCGCAGCAGGACCGGCCGCGCTGGCTGGCGTTTGCACGCGACGTCAACGAGGCATTGGACCGCTGCGGTTATCCGCTGTGCAAGGGCAACGTCATGGCCAGCAATCCGGATTGCTGCCTCACCCCCAGGGAATGGAGTGCGCGGTTCGACCGCTGGCTGGAACATGGCGCGCCACAGGACCTGCTCAACGCCAATATCTACTTCGACCTGCGCGCGCTGGTGGGCCGGGAAGACCTGGCCACGCAGCTGCGTGAGCAGATCACGCGCCAGGCCGGCGCCTTGCCCCGGTTTGCCAAGCAGATGGCCGACAACGCGCTGCGCCACCGGGTTCCGCTGAACTGGCGCGGCGCGATCGACACCGATATGGTGGATGGACAGGAAATGGTCGACCTCAAGCACCACGGCACCGCGGTCTTCGTCGACGTGGCCCGCATCTACGCACTGGCGCTGGGTGTGCCGGCCACCGGCACGCGCGAACGCATCGAGGCGATCGGCCCCTTGCTGCACATGAACAACCAGGACAGCGAGGCCTGGATCGCCGC
>JBFJZP010000328.1:0-4288 GCA_041622095.1 Burkholderiaceae bacterium
CCAGCCGCCACTGGCATACAGCAGCACCGGCAACGCGACCAGCGAGGTCAGCACCAGCATCATGGCGGAGAGCCGGTCGACCACCAGCACGATGCCGAACGGCGCCGACCACTCGCCCATGCGGTAGACCATCAGTTCGCCGTCAGCGGCCCGCAGCATGAGTTCGATCGCGATGAACAGGCCGATCAGCGCGGAGCCGATCGCCACCCGGCCGGACAAGGCCTGGCGGCGCAGATTGTGTTCGCTGCCGCCATGGTCGCCGATCAGCAGCAGCAATATCGCGGTGGCCGCCGGCAACAACACCGACAGCGCCGGCAACTGGTCCCACAAGCCCATGTTCACGATGCCTTCTCCTGCTCCGACGCGCCACCGTCGACATGATCGGTACCCGCCTCATGGCGGCTGCGCAGGGCCAGTTCGATGACAAAGCCGGTGGTCGCAAAACCGATCACGATGGCCGTCAGCACCAGGGCTTGCGGCAAGGGGTCTGCAATCCGCTCGCTATTGCCGACGATCGGTGGCGCGTTGCTCCACAGCCGGCCCATCGCGAAGATGAACACGTTCACCGCATAACCGAGCACCGTCAGGCCCAGCACCACCGGGAAGGTGCGCCCGCGCAACATCAGCCAGATGCCGCAGGCTGTGACCAGGCCAATGCCGGTGGCCACCAGGAATTCCATGCTCGGCATCATTTCACGTGCTCCTTGCTCGCCGCGCTGAGCACCGACAACATCAGCATCGTCGCGCCGACCACGGTGATGTAGACCCCCAGGTCGAACAGGGCCGCAGTGGCCAATGGCAACTCACCCAGGATCGGCACGACCGGATGACCGGCGGCGCTGGTCAGGAACGGCCGGCCCAGCGCAAATGCACCTACGCCGGTCAACCAGGCAATGCCCAGGCCGGCACCGATCCAACGGGTGTAGCGCCGCCCCTGCCCCGAATGCAATATGAAGTCGGCACGCTCCTGCCCCAGCGCCATGTACTGCATCACCAAGGCCACGCCGGTGACCAGCCCGGCGATGAAGCCGCCACCGGGCAGGTTGTGGCCACGCCAGTAGATATAGACCGAGGCCACCAGCGCCAATGGCATGATCAGCCGCGCCGCCATGCGCAACATCAGCGGCTCGCGCCGGAACGACCACGCACGCGCGGCATCGTCCTGCGTCGGCTTGCGCACGCGCCAGCCCGACAACAGCGCCAGCACACCGACCGCCGCAACGCCCAGCACGGTGATCTCGCCAAATGTGTCGTAGCCGCGGAAGTCGACCAGGATCACGTTGACTGCGTTCGATCCGCCCCCCAGCGGCAAGCTGTTCTCCAGGAAGTACCAGGAGATCGAGTCATGGTCGCGCGTCAGCATCAGCCAGGTCAACCAGCTCATGCCGGCGCCGGCGCCCAGCGCCAGCACCGCATCGCGCAGCTTGCGCCAGGCGGAGGATTCGTGCGGCGTGGTGCGCGGCAACAAGGCCAGGCCCATCAGCAGCAGCACGGTGGATACCACCTCGACCGAGAGTTGCGTCAAGGCCAGGTCGGGTGCGGACAAGGCCAGGAAGGTCAATGCAGTGACCAGCCCGATCACGCCGACCAGCACCACGGCGCGCAGCCGCTGGTGGTGCCCCAGCGCCAGCGCCAGGCACGCCGCCAGCAGCAGCGCCCAGGAAGCCAGCGATGGCAGGTCGGCCGGCATCAGCACCCGCGCGCCGGTGGCGGGGCCTGTCGCCGTGCCACTCCAGGCCCACAAGGCCAGCGCGACACCACTGGCCATCATCCAGGCCACGTAGCGCTGCAAGGATCCGTTCTCGATCAGCGCGGTGAAGGATCGGCCGAAAGCAAACAGGCCGTCGATACCCCGGGTGAACAGCAAGCGGCCGGTCCAGCCCCGCGGATGGTGCAGGTGCAGGTTGAACTTGTGCTGCAGCGCCAGATAAAAGCCCACGCCACCGATCACCGCGATCGCGCTCATCAGCAGCGGCAGATTGAAACCATGCCAGATCGCCAGATGGTATTGCGGCGGCGCGGTGCCCAGCACCGCGGTGGCCGCCACATGCACCATCGGGCCGAAGGTGATGGCCGGCAACACGCCGACGACAATGCAGGTCACCACCAGCAGGATGACCGGCGCCTTCATGAACATCGGCGGCTCATGCGGATTCGGATTGGCCATGTCGCGCGGCGGGCCGTTGAAGAACACATCGTGGATGAAACGCAGCGAATACGCCACCGAGCAGATGCCGCCAAACGTGGCCGCCAGCGGCACCAGCATGCCGAACGCAAAATCCTGCTGGCCCTCGACCGCGGCGGCAAAGAACATCTCCTTGGACAGGAAACCGTTGGCCAGCGGCAGGCCGGCCATCGACCCGGCGGCGATCATCGCCAGCGTCGCGGTCCAGGGCAGGAACTTCACCAGCCCGCCGAGGCGCCGGATGTCGCGGGTGCCGGTCTCATGGTCGATGATGCCGGCCGTCATGAACAGAGACGCCTTGAAGGTGGCGTGGTTGAGGATGTGGAACACCGCCGCCACCGCCGACAAGGGTGAGGCCAGTCCGATCAGGAACACGATCAGCCCCAGGTGGCTGATCGTGGAATACGCCAGCAGGCTCTTGATGTCGTGCCGGAACACCGCCACATAGGCGCCGAACACCATCGTCGTCAAACCGACAGTGGCCACCACCGCCTCGAACAGGTCGGTGCCGCCGATGACCGGATACAGCCGTGCCAGCAGGAAGATGCCGGCCTTGACCATGGTGGCCGAATGCAGGTAGGCCGACACTGGCGTCGGCGCGGCCATGGCTTCGGGCAACCAGAAATGAAACGGTACCTGGGCACTCTTGCTGAAACAACCCACCAGGATCAGCATCAGCATCAGCGGATACAGCGCATGCGCCTTGATCTCGTCGCCGCGCGTCAACATCTCCGACAAGTCATAGGTGCCGGCCATCTGGCCGAGCAACACGATGCCGGCCAGCATCACCAGGCCGCCGCCGCCGGTAACGGCCAGCGCCATGCGCGCGCCGGCACGGGCATCGGCCTTGTGCCCCCAGTACCCCACCAGCAGGAAGGACGAGATGCTGGTCAGCTCCCAGAACACCACCAGTAGCAACAGGTTGTCCGACAAGGCCACGCCCAGCATCGCCGCCATGAACAACATCAGCTGGGTGAAGAACTTGCCCGCCGGGTCATCATGGTGCAGGTAGTAGGCCGCGTACAGGATGATCAGCAGCCCGACGCCCGATATCAGCAGGCCGAACATCAGCGCCAGGCCATCGAGCCGGAAGTGGGCATTGAGCCCGATGGCCGGCACCCATTCGACGCCGGCGAGCAGCGTCTGCCCGGCGAACACCGCCGGTGCCTGCGACAGCAGCAACGCAAAAGCCGCGCCGGTCACCGCCGCCGCGGTCCAGGCGACCATGCGCCGACGGGTCGGCGTGTCGGCACGCCCCACCCAGAAACACAGGGTGGTGCCAAGAATCAGGGGGAGCAGGACGACGAGTGGTAGCAAGTTCAGCATATTGTTGTGGTGGTGGCTCAGCCCCCGTGGCGATCATACAAGGGACCGAAGGCAATTCCCCTCGTACCATGCGGACATGGATGCCAGGCCTCTTGTTTCAGGTCACCGGCCCCTCGGACGCCAGGCGACTGCCCGCGGCCGGTTGGGTAAACTCGCATCCAGCACTTCCCCCCAGCCAGGACCACCGCCATGCCCTCCCCCGTCACCACCATCCGCCAGGCCGACCTGATCGAATCCGTCGCAGGCGCGCTGCAGTTCATCAGTTATTACCATCCGGCCGACTTCATCGCACATCTGGCCCGTGCCTACGAGCGCGAGCAAAGCCCGGCGGCCAAGGACGCGATTGCACAGATCCTGACCAACTCGCGCATGAGCGCCACCGGCCACCGGCCGATCTGCCAGGACACCGGTATCGTCAACGTATTCATCAAGCTCGGCATGGACGTGCGCCTCGAAGGCTTTACCGGCACGCTGGACGACGCGGTCAACGAGGGCGTGCGCCAGGCCTACATGCATCCGGATAACACCTTGCGTGCCTCGGTCGTCGGGGATCCGCAGTTCGAGCGCAAGAACACCAAGGACAACACACCGGCGGTGATCCATGTCTAACTGGTGACCGGCAACAAGCTCGACGTGACCGTGGCGGCCAAGGGTGGCGGCTCGGAGAACAAGTCCAAGATGGTCATGCTCAACCCGTCCGACTCCATCGTCGACTGGGTGCTCAAGACCGTGCCGACCATGGGCGCGGGCTGGTGCCCGCCCGGCATGCTGGGCATC
>JBFJZP010000329.1:0-4278 GCA_041622095.1 Burkholderiaceae bacterium
CCGACAACACCTGGCCGCCGGCGGACTCGATCAGATCGGTGTAGCCCATGCGGTCGCAGTCGGGCTTGACCTGAGGGCTGGTGATCGCCAGCATCGGCTTGATGAAACGCCGGCCCTCGCTCAGGTGCGCGATGTCGCGCAATTCGTACAGGCTGAGCTGCGGCGCCGAGAACACGACGACGTCGATCTCGTCGGTGGTGGCGTAGGCGTTCTGCAGCGCCAACACGTCGGCGCGCCCGATCCGGTGCGCCACCGGCAGCGTGTCGCCTCCGACGTCCTGCAGCCGTGTGGCTTCCGGCGTGATGCCCACCAGATGGAACAAGGCGCTGGAGCCGAAACTGGCCATCGCGGCGCCGAAGTGTTTCATCGCGTCCGAACCCGGCGCGCCCTCCAGGCCTTCGACCACCGGCACCGCCCAGTAGTTGCCGGCGAGCCGGCCGATCACGCCGCCCAGCGCGCCCCAGTCGTTCAGCGTGGAAGGCGTCCAGTCGACCCGGATGCGGATCGTCGCCTGGCGTTGTGCGTCCAGGTGGTAGCCATACCGCGGCGTGCGGCCGGTCAGGCCTGCCGACAAGGCAGAGGGTCCGCCTTCGAAGTTCGAGCGCGCACCGCAGATCGAATTCGAGTAGATCACCACGCCGGTGTCGCCGAAAGCCAGGTGCTCACCGCGCGTGGGCGCCTGGATGGTCTGGTAGTTGATGCAGGTGTCGGTCATCGCCACACCCAGGCGCACGAACGCATCGATCGCGCGGCGCTCGAGCGTCAGCATCCAGGGGGCCTGCTTGAGCATGTCGGCCTTGGAGAAGTCGGTGCCGCGCGGGTCGGTGATGGTCGGGATGCGCACCCGGCCGCGGCCGCCATCGGCGTCGGCCATCTCCTCCAGCCAGGCCACGCCCGACGGCCCCAGGCTCTCGGTGTCGGCCATGATGTGGGCCTGGGTCACGGGTACGAAGTCGGCGGCGCCGAAAAAGTCGCCGACCTTGATCTGGTGCTGCAGCGCTATCTGTGCCACGCGGCCGCTTTCACCGGCCAACATGGCCTGTTCTTCGTCATTCAATCGCATCGCGGCTCCGTCTGTTGATGATGGGGGGTTGGTGTTGCTGCATGGCGTCAGTCCAGCGTGACGCCGGAGTCCTTGACCGCGCGGCCCCATTTGTCCATCTCCTGGCGCTGGAACGCGGTAAAGGCCTGCGGCGTCATCGCGCCAGTCTGCACGCCGATCTCGACCAGCTTGTCGCGAAAACCCGCGGTCTGGATGATGCGGTTCGCCTCGGTCGCCAGTCTGTCGGTGATCGGCGTCGGCAGTTGGGCTGGGGCGAACAAGGCCCACCAGGCGGTGGCCTCGAATCCGGCCAGGCCGGATTCGGCCAATGTCGGCACCTGGGGCAATACCGGCGCGCGCGCCTTGCTGCTGATGGCCAAGGCGCGCAGCTTGCCGCCCCGCACATGCTGCAGCACCGATTGCACCGGATCGAACATCACCGGTATCTGGCCGCCTAGCAGGTCGGTAATGGCCGGGGCGCTGCCCTTGTAGGGCACATGCTTGAGCGTGATGCCAGCGGCCTTGGCGAACATCTCGCCGGTGAGGTGGCCGGGCGTGCCGTTGCCGGCCGAGCCGAACGGAACCGTGCCGGGTTCGCGTTTGGCGGCGGCAATCAACTCGGCTACGGACTGGTACGGCGTGCCGGGATGCACGACCAGTGCGACCGGCGCCATGGCGATCAGCGCGATCGGCGTGAAGTCGGCCTTGGGGTCATAGGGCAGTTTGCGATACAGCGCCTGGTTGATGGCATGCGTGCCGACCGTGCCCACCAACAGCGTATAGCCATCTGGCGCAGCCTTGGCCACCGCGTCGGCACCGATCGAGCCGCCTGCGCCGCCGCGGTTGTCGACCAGCATCTGCTGGCCCAACGCGTCGCCCAGCAGCTGGGCCAGCGGCCGCGCGACGATGTCAGTCGGGCCGCCGGCGGGAAAAGGTACGACCAGGCGCACCGGCCGGGTCGGGTAGGCCTGCGCCAGCGCATTGCCGCCCCAGGCGAGGCCGGCGAGGGTCGCCGTGGCGGCGCCGATGAAGCGGCGGCGGTCGGGAGGCGCGGGGTGGTCGGTCTTCGAATCGTGCATGGTGTCTCCGGGTTGTGAACAAGGGGATGGACGGACGGATCGGGGCGCGCTGCTCCGGCCCTCAGCGCAGCAGGCGCGGGCTCAGCAATTCGAGCTTGCGCACGTTGGCCGGGATGAAGATGTTCTGGAACGACACTGGCTGTCGGTGGTGGCTGCGCGAGCGGATCTCCAGCACCACGCCGAAGCTCGCATCGCCTTGGCGGTTGCGCGCCATCAGCGTCGCCACCGCGGCCGGGAAGCGGGTCGCATAGACGCGCTGCGTGTACGCGAAGGTCGGCGCCTGGAACTGGTTCGCCAGGAGGCTGCGGATGGTGATGCGGTGCAACTGCTCGAACGGGGTCTGCAGCAACGGCGCAAAACGTTCGGCGTCGATGTAGAAGTCGCTGATGCAGTCGAACGCACCGTCCACGTCGATGCGGCGCCGGATCCGGATGAAGGCGTCCGCCGGCGCCAGATGGTCGGACCAGGGGCCGTGCTCGTGCGTCACGCTGCGCTCGATGGCTTCGGCATACACCGGCACCATGGCTACGCCGTCGTCGCCGATGAAGCGGAAATGCATCAGCCGGTTCGATTGCGAGGTGTCTCCGGTCACGAAGGTGCCATGGCCGTGCCGGCGCACCAGCACCTGCTCGCCCGCCAAGTGGGTCAGCACCTTCTGCGCCGTGCCCAGGCTCACGCCCACGGCCTGGGCGATGGCACCCTCGGTCGGCAGCTTGTCGCCCGGCGCCCAGTCGCCCTGTTCCAGCGCATCGAGCAGCGCCGCGCGCAGCCGAATGTGGCGCGGCGCGTCCGCCCGGGCCGGGTCGTCCATGGCGCGGCGCAGGCGCTCCAGCGGGCCGTCGGCGTCTGCCGCGCCGCCGGGCGCCGGCTGCGCCATGCTGGGTTGGGGTGTCATCGGTGTGTTCTGAGACTTGAAGCTATATAGCTTAGTAGCACAACAGCAATACTGCAATAACTTTTTTCAATCGCCGAGCCGTCACGCGCGGCTCGGCATCGGCGCTGGTTGCCGCCGCGTCTGGGTGCAGGCCTGTGCTGAGCCGCCCCGTGGTCGTCGCTCAGCTGCACAGTTCGGAGGCCAGCGTCACCTCGCGCAGCTGCAGGTTGGCGCTGGCGTCGGGTAGCGCATGACTGGCGCGATTGGGCAACGTGACGCTGCGGTCCGCCAGCGTGATGTGTTCGGCTGGCACGGCGATCTCGATTACTTCGGCGTCGGCCGAGCTCTCCAGCACCCGGTGGCGGATGCGCGGCGGCTGCAGCACGCATTCGCCGGGCTGCCCCCGGCTTTCATAGGCCATGCGGACCCAGCCGGCGCGGCAGAAGATGGCATGGAAGCGGATCACGTGGAAATGCACGTAGTCCGGCACCGGGCCGCCTTCGACGATGCGGATATGCGATGCGATGAGGGCACCGCCCAGGCGCCCAGGCGCCCGGGTGTCAGGTCGCGGTATGCCATGCCGGTATGGCCAGTGCCCCAGGCGTGCGGCACATCGCCGCGCGTGAGCACCAGTCGTTGCTGCGTGGCGGGTTGCCGCATCGCCAGGGTGGCCGCGGTGAGGTGCACGCGCAGCCCATTGGGTGCGACGTTCGGCGCGGTCGCAGCCGGCGGCGCCGGATCGCACAACAGAGAGATGTCGGTGGCACCCCCGGTCGCGCCGGCCGCCAGCCGCAGTTGCAGTCCATTGCCGCTGGGCCGACGTCACCTTCGGTCCGTGCAGTGGCGCGGGGGAGGGGTGCGGATGGCCCGGCAGGGTCCATGGTCACAGCACGGGATGGTCCAGGCGCCAGCATAACGGCTCGGGCGGCATCGAACCGGCCCATTGGCCGGATGCATGCGTCGCGCTGGCGCAGCTGTTCCCGTGCGGGTGATTCAGCGAAGGCTGGGTTGCGCGCCTGTCGTCCGACGCGCGCGCCGCAGCCTGACGCCGGCCTACATCGTGCCGGGGTAGGCGCCGCCGTCCGCCAGGATGTTCTGGCCGGTGATGTAGCCGCCGTGCTGGCTGCACAGAAACGCGCAGATCGCGCCGAATTCGGCGGAGGTGCCGAAGCGTCTGGCTGGAATCGCCTTGGCGCGCGCGTCCAGCAGTTCCTCGATCGGCTTGCCGGTCTTGGCGGCCTGGCCCTTGGCGGTGGAGCGCAGGCGGTCGGTGTCGAAGGCGC
>JBFJZP010000330.1:0-4278 GCA_041622095.1 Burkholderiaceae bacterium
ATCGACGGCCGGCGTTTCGCGGTGTCCGGCGCCGGCGCGCGGGGCGCCGACGCCACCCGCTTCCTGCCGGTCGACGGCGCCGCCTGGCTCGACCATGAATGGAGCGACAGCCTGCTGGCCGACGATGCGGTCGGCTGGGACTGGGTTGGCATCAACCTGTTCGATGGCAGCGCGTTGACCGCCTTCCGGATCCGCGACAAGGCCGGACTGGCGGTATGGGACGGCGGCTCGTTCCGCCACCCCCGGATGAACGATGGCACCAGGCCCTATGTATTCAGCCGCGGCGAAGCCGTGTTCCAGGCGGTGCGCGGCTGGAAAAGCCCGCGCACCCAGGCCACCTACCCGGTCGAATGGCTGCTGCGCACGCCGGCCGAAAACTATGTGCTGCGCGCATTGCTCGACGACCAGGAGCTCGACAGCCGCAACTCCACCGGCGCGATCTACTGGGAGGGCCTGTGCGACCTGTTCGACAGCCAGCGCCAGCATGTCGGACGCGGCTACCTGGAGATGACCGGCTACGCCAAGCCCCTGGTCCTGTAGTCCAAAGACGCGGCGCCAGGGCCGGCGCCGCCATGACCGACAATCGGGCCTGCGCGAGTACGGCGGCGATATCCCCATCACCCCGTGCCCGGCGATTTTTCAAGCCTGTTCCAACTCCATTCCTGCATGACGACTGAACGCGCCAAGGCGCCCTCCCCGCGATCGCTGTCGGGCCTGGGCCCATTCCTGCGCCCCTACTGGGGCCGCATCCTGCTGGCCGGCCTGTTCCTGGTGATGGCCGCCGTGACCACGCTGGTGTTCCCGATTGCGCTGCGCAGCCTGATCGACGGTGGCCTGATGGGCGACAACGCCGCGGCGGTGATGAGCGCTGCCGACAACGGCAGCCGGGTGATGGCCTTGCGCTCGCATTTCATCGACCTGTTTGCGGTCGCATTCGCACTTGGCGTGTTCTCCGCCGGCCGCTTCTACATGGTCAGCTGGCTGGGTGAACGCGTCACCGCCGACCTGCGCAATGCGGTGTACAGCCATGTGCTGCGCCAGAGCCCGGAATTCTTCGAGACCACGCAGACCGGCGAGGTGCTAAGCCGGCTCACCGTCGACACCACGCTGGTACAGACCGTCGTCGGCTCGTCGCTGAGCATGGGCCTGCGCAACACCGTCATGGGCATCGGCGCCCTGGCCATGCTGGTCTGGACCAACCCCTACGTGATGGTCCAGGTACTCGGCCTGCTGGTGGTGATCGTCGTGCCCAGCGTCTGGTTCGGCCGGCGCGTGCGCAAGCTCTCGCGCGCCAGCCAGGACCGGGTGGCCGACTCCAGCGCGATCGCGGCGGAAGTGCTCAATGCCATCCCGGTGGTGCAGAGCTACGTGGCCGAGGACCGCGAGGCGATCCGGTTCGACCACTCGACCGAGAACGCATTCAAGGTCGCGGTGCGGCGTTCGCGCGCCCGGTCGGTGCTGGTCGCCTTCATCATCATCGCCACCTCGGCCGCCTTGTTGTGGGGCCTGTACCAGGGCACGGAGGCGGTCATGGCCGGCCGCATCACCGCCGGCCACCTCGGCCAGACCGTGGTCTACGTCATCATCCTGGCCAGCGCCTTCGCGGTGCTTGGCGAGGTCTATGGCGACTTGCTGCGCGCCGCCGGTGCAACCGAAAGGCTGATGGAGCTGATCGACAGCCACTCGCCGATCCGCTCGCCGGCGCAGCCCCGACCGGCGCCGCGGTCCGGCGCCGGCAGCGCGCTGGCGTTCGAGCAGGTGGAGTTCCATTACCCGTCGCGCCCCAAGCAATCGGCGCTCAGCGCTTTCACGCTGCATGTGGCACCCGGCGAGACGGTGGCCCTGGTCGGCCCCAGCGGCGCCGGCAAGAGCACCGTATTCCAGCTGCTGCTGCGCTTCTACGACCCGCAAAGCGGCAACATCACACTCAACGGCGTTGCGACACGCGACATGGACTTGACCGACCTGCGCCAGCAGATCGGCATCGTGCCGCAGGACGCGGTGATCTTCTCCGCCAATGCGATGGAAAACATCCGTTATGGCCGGCCGCAGGCCAGTGACGACGAGGTGATCGCCGCCGCCCGTGCGGCATTTGCCGACGAATTCATCCGCCACCTGCCCGAGGGCTACCAGACCTTCCTGGGCGAGCGCGGCGTGCGCCTGAGCGGCGGCCAGCGCCAGCGTATCGCGATCGCCCGTGCCATGCTCAAGAACCCGCCACTGCTGTTGCTCGACGAAGCCACCAGCGCACTGGACGTGGAAAGCGAACGCATGGTGCAGGCCGCGCTGGAGAGCGCGATGCAGGGCCGCACGACGCTGGTGATCGCGCACCGCCTGGCGACGGTGCAAAAGGCCGACCGGATCATCGTGCTGGAGCAGTCACGGGTGGTCGAACAAGGCAGCCATGCCGAGCTGATTGCCCGCGGTGGCGTCTACGCCCGGTTGGCCGAACTGCAGTTCGTCGCCTGAGACCGGTGCCGGCGCAGGGCGCTGGCCTTGCTGCAAGCGGCCGACGCGGCAGGCCTCAGCGCTGCTGCTTCAGCGCCGTCACCTCGATCTCGATCAACATGCGTGGATCCGACAGGCCGGCCGAGATCATCATCGCCGCCGGGCGCACCGCGCCAAAATACTTCTGCAGCACCGGCCAGCAGCGTGGAAAGTCTTCTGCACGCGGCAACACATAGGTGACCCGGACCACATCGGCCAGCGTCGCATCCGCCGCCTGCAACGCGCAGGCGATATTGCGCAGGCATTGCTCGGCCTGCTCTTCCAGCTTGTCGGAGATCGTCATCGTCGCGTAGTCGAATCCGGTTGTACCGGAGACGAAGACCCAGGGGTCCTGGCGCACTGCCCGGCTGTAGCCGATATCGGATTCGAAACTGGACCCGGAGCTGATCAGTTGTCGCTGCATGGCATTCATCCCACCCATTGGCTTGAAACGGATTGTTGCGCCGCAAGCACGCCAGCATCCGGCCGCGGCGTCACGCCAGCGCAGTGTAAGCACCGATAGGGGCCCTGCAGCAGGGCCGGGCGGTGTCTATTGCAGCGGGCCCTTGAGCAGGTCCGGCAGCGCCAGTTGCATCACCTCGATGCCCTCCTCCGCCAGCGCCTCGGTCTCCGCCGGGCTGGCCTTGCCGCGGATACCGCGCTGGGGCACCTCGCCGTAATGGATCTTGCGCGCCTCTTCAGGGAATCGCTCGCCGACGTCGTCGGTCTGCGCCAGGATGCGTCGCGCCATGCCCAGCCAGGCCGCCTGCAACGCAGTCTGGGTGTCAGTGGTTGCCAGCACATTCTGTTGCGCCTGGCCGGTCGGCTCGGATTCGGCTTCCTGCGTTCTGGATTCCGGTGCGCGGCCATGGCCCAGGTTCAGCCGTGGCGCGCTCAGCTTCTTGGTGATCGTGCTGTCGCCGCACATCGGGCATGTCACAAGTCCACGCGCCAGCTGGCTGGCAAAGTCGTCCTCGGACCCGAACCAGCCTTCAAATCCGTGCGATTGCGCGCATTGAAGATCCAGTACTTTCATATCTGCCGATTATCCGGCGATACCGCCATCACTGCCCGCTTGCCAGTCGAGTGTCCATGCACCGGATGCAAGGTTCTGTAACCACAGACTGGCCGCCAGCGTCTTGCCGTCGGTGACCCGTCCGTCGCGACACCACTGCAGCAGCTCCGGCACACTGGCGGTGATCACCTCGAGAAACTCGCCCGGATCGAGGGCGCGCTCGCCGGCCACCAGGCCGCGCGCAAACCAGATATCGATGAACTCGTCGGAATACGCGATCAGCGGATGCAGGGTTCCGGCATGGGCCCATTCGGCGGCCCGGTAACCGGTCTCCTCGCGCAATTCGCGCTGCGCACACAGTTGCAGGTCTTCGTCGCCGTCGCGCTTGCCGGCCGGGAATTCGAGCATGACCTGGCCGATCGGATGGCGGTACTGGCGCTCGAGCACGACGCGCAGACCACCTTCGGCATCGACCAGCAGCGGCACGATCATCACCGCACCCGGATGCCGCACATATTCACGGGTCGAGCGGCCACCATCCGGCAGCGCGACGGTGTCGCGCTGCACGCGCAGAAAGCTGCCGTGAAAAACCTCTTGCCCGTCGAGCGTGCGCTCGACCAGATGGGCGTCAGGCGCGCCCGACGGCGACCGCGGCAGGTTCACCGGGGGTCAACCCGCCATCATGCTGGCAAGCGAACGCGCGCACAAGGCCATCAGGCCACCAGGCAACAGGCCGAGCAACAACACCAGCGCCCCGTTGGCGGTGAGCACCAGCC
>JBFJZP010000331.1:0-4272 GCA_041622095.1 Burkholderiaceae bacterium
AATGATCCGGCATGTCGCGCGGACGGTCTTTTCTGCAGGAGTTAACTTGAACTTTCGACTGATTCTTTCGCTGGCACTGGCCGCCACCGCCGTTGCCTTGCCCAGCCATGCCAGCCAGCAACTGGCCCAGAAAAATTCCTGCCTGGCCTGCCATGCGCCGAGCAAGAAACTGGTCGGTCCCTCTTATAACGACGTGGCCAAGAAGTATGCCGGCCAGCCGGATGCGGTGGCCAAGCTGGCAGACAGCATCCGCAAGGGTGGTACCGGTGTCTGGGGTGCGGTGCCGATGCCGGCCCAACCCAATCTGAGTGAAGCCGATGCCAAGACCCTGGCCCAATGGGTGCTTGACGGGGCCAAATAGACGACAGGAGAAGCAACATGCCCAGCCGGATGCAGATGCAGATGTGGATGGGCGCCAGGCGGATGGTGCCGGGACGCGCAGCGGCAGCGTCCGTGCTGGTGTCGGCGTCCTTGCTCATGCTGGCGCCGGCAAGCGCACTGGCGCAGGGTGCGGCAGAATTGTTTCGTGATGCAGACCTGGCCCTGGGCGAACAACTGATACGGCAACACCGCTGCACCGAGTGCCACATACGCAAGGTAGGCGGCGACGGTTCGGCGATCTACCGGCCCGCCGGCCGCATCAGCACACCGGGTTTTCTGCGAGGCATGGTGGAGCAGTGCAACACCGAGCTGAACCTGGGCATGTTCCCTGACGAGGTGTCGTCGGTTGCCGCGGTGCTGAACCGGCAGTGGTACCGGTTCAAGTGACCCCCCAACCAGGGGACGGACAATATTGGTCGTTGCGAATAGAATTTAGGAGCGACAGCACCACAAGGAATCGAACATGGAAAACGCCAGCTCCGAAGATCGGGTCTTTGAATCGGTGGCCGAGTTGTTCGCCGTCCTGTCGACGCCGATCCGGCTGAAGATCATCAGCGCGGTCTGCCAGAACGAGAAAAGCGTGTCCGAACTCCTGGCCGAGATCGACACCACGCAACCCAACATGTCGCAGCACCTGAGTACCTTGTACCGCTGTGGCGTGCTGGCCAAGCGGCGCGAAGGCACGCAGATGTATTACCGCCTGCAAAGCGAGCGGGTGGCCACGCTGTGCCGCGCCGTCTGCACCCAGGTTGCGATCGAGCTCGACGGCGATACGGTGCTGCCGGCATCCGAGCGCCTGGTTCCGGCGATGCACCGCTGAGCCGCCGCACAGACGCTCGCACACTTTCCCATCGATCGATCCCGCGCGCCTTGGCATGATGCCGCCGATCGGCCAGCCGGCGGATGATCGCGCGTGGTGTCTGCTCCACCTGCCGGGCGATGGTGGTCGCAGGCGAGGTCGATATGAACATCACTTTCGCGCGGGAAGACTACGCGGTGGAATTCGGCTCCGAGTTATGTTGCCAAGGTGATCCGGTCACGCTGGTGATGGATTTCAGCCGAGAGCATGCCTGTTCCTGATCCTGCGCTTTTTGCCACAATGGGAGCGGGGCCGGCGCTTGCGCGCTGCACCCAGCCCACGACAGCAACAGGAGACAGCCGATGCCGCGCCATGCCACGCCGACCGACCTGCTTGAACCGATTGAGCGCGCCAGTCGCGACGAAATCACCGCATTGCAGTTGCAACGCTTGCAGGCCACCTTGCACGAGGTGTACCGCAATGTGCCGCACTACCACCAGGCGTTCAAGGCGGCGGGCGTCCATCCGGACGACTGCAAGAGCCTGGCTGACCTGGCAAAGTTCCCGTTCACCACCAAGCAGGATCTGCGCGCCAACTATCCGTTCGGCATGTTTGCGGTGCCGCGCGAACAGGTCGCACGTATCCATGCGTCGTCGGGTACCACCGGCAAGCCGACCGTGGTCGGATATACCCACCAGGACATCGACAACTGGGCCGATCTGGTGGCCCGCTCGATCCGCGCCGCGGGCGGCCGCGCCGGCGACCTGCTGCATGTGGCGTATGGCTACGGTTTGTTCACCGGCGGCCTGGGCGCGCATTACGGCGGCGAACGGCTGGGTTGCACCGTGATCCCGATGTCCGGCGGGCAAACCGAAAAGCAGGTCCAGCTGATCGAGGATTTCAAGCCGCGCATCATCATGGTGACACCGTCCTACATGCAGGTGATCATGGAAGAGATGCAGCGCCAGGGCAAGGATCCGCGCGCGAGCTCGCTGGAGATCGGCATCTTCGGCGCGGAGCCATGGACCGAGGCGATGCGCAGCGAGATCGAGAACCAGTCCGGCATGGATGCGGTCGACATCTACGGACTGTCCGAGGTGATGGGCCCCGGCGTGGCCAGCGAATGTGTCGAATCCAAGGACGGACCGGTGATCTGGGAGGACCACTTCTATCCGGAGGTGATCGACCCGCTGACCGGCCAGGTGCTACCCGATGGCGAGGAGGGCGAACTGGTCTTCACCTCGCTGACCAAGGAAGCCTTCCCGATCATCCGTTATCGCACGCGCGACCTGACCCGCCTGTTGCCGCCGACCTCGCGTGCTTTCCGGCGCATGGGCAAGATCGTCGGCCGCTCCGACGACATGTTGATCATTCGCGGTGTCAACGTGTTCCCGACCCAGATCGAGGAACTGGTGCTGCAGCAAGGCCAGCTTTCGCCGCTGTACCAGATCATCGTCACCCGCGAGGGGCCGCTCGACCATGTCGAGGTGCAGGTCGAACTGCAGGCGGCCCATGCGACGCAGTCCGAGGCCGCGATCGGCGAGATCGGCCACTGGCTGCAGCACCGGGTCAAGAGCCTGGTCGGCATCAACACCCGCATCAATGTGTTGCCGCCGAATTCGGTCGAGCGCACGCAGACCGGCAAGGCCCGCCGGGTGATCGACAAACGCCCCAAGGCCTGAACCGCTGCCCGGCCGCGCCGGTTTCAGCCTGGCGGCTTGGCTCCGAGCAGCTGCGCAATCTCCTGGCTGTCGAGCGACCGGGCGGCGCCGAAGCCGGCGATCTGGCGGATGTGCTCGATGCGGATCCGGACCAGCCGGAAGTCGCCCAGTTCCATCATCGCGGCAGCCTCCGCAAACCGCTGCAGATATGCGTCGCGCGCCCGGTGCCAGTCCGGGCTGTCGGGCGTCGGCGCATGGGCCTGGCCCTGCAAGGTCGCGCGCGGCAATGCGTGGACCGGTTCGCCCGGAACCTCCGGCGCCATCACCAGCAGCGACACCGCAGGCTGGCGCAGCAGGTTGCCGGTATGCGCGGCCAGGCTGCTGACATGGATGACCAGGCAAGGGCCCGATGGGTCGATCGCGTACGGCACCATCGACACCATGGCGCTGCCATCGGCGTTCAGGCTGCCCAGGGCGGCGACGCGCCGGCTGTGGATCAGCTGGCGCAGCTCGATGTGCTGGCGTGGCAGGTGGGGCATGGGGGCAACGGGTCGCTGGCTTCCGGTGTTTGTAGCAGATCGGCGCCTGTGGCAGCAAGAAGCCCATCCCTACAATGATCCGTCCTGTACTTGTGATCGTGTTGCCTGCCCATGTCGTCCATGTCCCCCGAGAATGCGTCCGGGCAACTGCCCGCGCCGGTATTCGATACGCGGCCGGTGCCGCAGGCGCTGATTGCGGACATCCTGGCGCTTGCGAAGCGCGCGCCCTCGGGTGTCAACACCCAGCCCTGGCATGTGGCGGTGGTGCAAGGAGCCACGCTGGCGAAGCTGCGCCGGGTGGCCACGCAACAACTGCAGCAACTGCTGTCCGACCGGGCCGCACAAGTCCGCTTCTGGCAATCCTTCCGGGCCTTGCCCGGCCGTAGCCAGTGGGCCGGGCCGGCGTGGGAACAGGTCGGCCCGGATTTCGTGGCCGCGGCCCATGCGGCATGGGGTACCGGCCGGCGCGCCGATGCGCACACACTGGCACGCCAGTTCGACCTGCATGGTGCGCCGGTGGCATTGTTGTGCAGCATCGACAACAGCCTGGGCCTGGGCTCGGTGCTCGATTGCGGCATGTTCCTGCAGAACATCGTCAGTGCTGCGGCCGCGCGTGGCCTGTGGGCCGAGGTGCTGAGCGGCTGGCGCGGCATGGCCGGGCAGCTGATGCCGGTTGTTCAGGAGCCGCAGGACCGCACGCTGCTGGCGGCGGTGGCGATCGGATTTGTCGACCCGCAGCCGGGTCAGGGCGCGATCACGCTGCCGACGGTTGCGGCCGACCGGTTCACCATCCGGCATGGATGATGCCGCGCCGTGGCCCGGCGCCGGCCGGCGCGCGCGTCAGCGCTGGCCGGTCAGGTTGAAATGGCCATGGTCGCGGAACCGGTTCATC
>JBFJZP010000332.1:0-4258 GCA_041622095.1 Burkholderiaceae bacterium
GGGCAACATCACCACCACCGCCGCCAGGTAGCGCAGAAACTGCGCCTGCATCGGGTGCAGTTGCTGGCTCAGTGTGCGCAGCACGGTGTTCAGGATCACGAATAAAAGGCCCGACAAACTTACCCAGAGCAAGCCACGCACCGTGGGTGGCAAGCGCTCGACGCGGCGCATCGCCAGAAAGGCGCCGCGCAACCGGGGGTCTTGAATGCGTGTCTGGTGCCGGGTCACGAATCTCCGATCAACTGTTGATCTGCGCCCAGGCTTTGTCCAGCCGCTTGACGCTGACCGGCTGCGGCGTGCGCAATTCCTGCGCGAACAGGCTCACCCGCAACTCTTCCAGCAACCATCGGAACTCCTGCAGTCGCGGGTCGGTGACGCCCTTGCGTTCAGCCACCTCGCGCCAGAATCGGGCCTCCTGCGGGCGGATCTCCGCCAACCGGGTCTTGTCGCGTACCGGGTCGGCTCGGACCTTGTCCAGCCGCAACACGATCGCCTTGAGGTAACGCACCAGATGCTGCAGCTGCGGCCATGGCGTCTGCGCCAGGAAGTCGGCCGGCATCAGGCGCTGCAATTGCTGCTGCGCATCGGCAGCGGCGTCCGGCGCCTGGCGGCAGTCCTTGATCTTGCGCACCGCCAGCGCATATTCGACCAGGATGATGGAGGCCAGCCGGGCCACCTCATTGGCAATCAGCGTCAACCGGCTGCGCCCCTCCTCGACCCGTCGCTTGAACGATGCGGCGTCCGCCGGCAAGGGCTCGACCAGGAACGCGCGGTCCAGCGCCAGCGCAATGATCTGGGCGCGCAACTGCTCGACCGTGCCCAACGGCATGTAGGCCGTGCCCATTTTCTGCAAGTCCGGAATGTTCTTTTCCAGGTATTTCAGCGCATCGCGCAGCTGCAGCGCAAACAGCCGCCGCAATCCGCTCCGGTGCCGCGCCGCAGCCACCTGCGGCTCGTCGAACACTTCGATGGTGACCGCATCACCCGCATCGATCAGCGCCGGAAAACCAATCAGGACCTGCCCTTTGCGGCGGATTTCCAGCAGCTCCGGCAATTCGCCGAATGTCCAGGCCACATGCCGCTCGTTGGCCGCCGGCACCGGCGCACCGGCGGATGGCGAGGCGGCCGCCCCGGCTTGCGCGACCGACCGATCGGCACCCGCATCCGGCCGGCGCGCTGCCCCCCCGCTAGCCGAGCCGCCGGACGACGCCGCGACACCCTGGCCGAGCTTGAGCGCCGCCAGGGCCTGGAACGCGCCGCGCGCCTGGCTGCCGAGCTCGGCCTTGAGCGCGGCCAGATTGCGCCCGATACCCATCTGCCGGCCGTTGTCGTCGGTCACCCGGAAATTCATGAAATGGTGCGGACTCAATGTGTCGAGCTTGAAATCGCCGCGCTTGACGTCCAGCGACGTCGTCTCGCGCACCAGCTTGAGCAAGGCGTCGACCAGGCTGCCGGCACCGAAGACCTCCGGCGCACTGAACTGCTCCGCGATCCGCGCAGCACTGTCGGGCAGGGGGACAAAACGCGAACGCGGCTTCTGGTGCAAGCTCTTGAGCAGCGCCAGGATCTTCTCCTTGAGCATGCCGGGCACCAGCCATTCGCAGCGCTCCTCGTTCACCTGGTTGAGCACGAACAGCGGCACCGTGACCGTCAGGCCGTCGCGCGCATCGCCGGGCTCGTGCAGGTACTCCGCCTGGCAATCCACCCCGCCCAGGCGCAAGGTACGCGGAAACGCCTGGGTGGTGATACCGGCCGCTTCATGGCGCATCAGCTCGTCGCGGTTGAGCACCAGCAGGCCGGGTTTTTCGCGCACCACCTTGCGATACCACTGCTCGCAGGCGTGTCCACTGCAGACATCGGCCGGCAGTTGCTGGTCGTAAAAGGCGTAGATCAGCTCGTCGTCGACCAGCACGTCCTGGCGCCGCGACTTGTGCTCGAGCTCCTGCACCTGCGCCACCAGCTTGCGGTTGGCCGCCAGGAACGGCAGCGTCGTCTCCCACTCGCCGGCCACCAGGGCCTGGCGGATGAAGATTTCGCGCGCGCCTTGCGGGTCGACACGCCCGAAATCCACCCGGCGCCCGTTGTAGACCACGATGCCGTACAAGGTGGCCCGTTCGAGCGCGGTGACGCGGGCGGTCTTTTTCTCCCAGTGCGGATCGAGCAGCTGCTTCTTGAGCAGATGGCCGGCGACCTGCTCGATCCACTGGGGCTCGATCGCGGCAATGCCACGCCCGAACAGCCGGGTGGTTTCCACCAGTTCGGCGGCCAGGATCCAGCGCCCGGGTTTCTTGCTCAGGTGCGCACCCGGATGGCGATAGAACTTGATGCCCCTGGCGCCCAGGTAGGCTTCGTCGTCCTCGAGCTTGCAGCCGACATTGCCCAGCAGGCCGGACAACATCGACAGGTGCAATTGTTCGTAACTGGCCGGCGCGGTGTTGAGCCGCCATTTGTGCTCGGCCACCACGGTGTGCAGCTGCGAATGGATGTCCTTCCACTCGCGCACCCGGCGCACATTGACGAAGTTCTGCCGCAGCAGCTGTTCGTACTGGCGGTTGGACAGGCGGTGTTCCGCGCTGCCTTTCTCGCCCCGGGCATGGTGGATCCATTTCCACAACTTGAGGTAGCCGGTGAACTCGCTGCGTTCGTCGTCGAACTTCACATGCGCCGCATCGGCCGCACCCTGCGCCTCCATCGGCCGGTCACGTACGTCCTGCACGCTGAGCGCGCTGGCGATGACCAGCACCTCGTCCAGCGATTGGCGTTCGCGTGCCTCCAGGATCATGCGGCCGACCCGGGGATCCAGTGGCAGGCGCGCCAGTTCGCGTCCGATCGGCGTGAGTTCGTTGGCGTCGTCGACAGCGCCCAGCTCGGCCAGCAGCAGGTAGCCGTCGGCAATCGCCCGGCCCTGGGGTCGCTCGATGAACGGGAAGTCTTCCACCGAACCCAGGTGCAGCGACTTCATGCGCAGAATCACGCCGGCCAGCGAACTGCGCAGGATCTCCGGATCGGTGAAACGCGCGCGCTGCGCAAAATCTTCCTGTGCATACAGCCGGATGCAGATGCCGTTGGCGACCCGGCCGCAGCGCCCGGCGCGCTGGTTGGCCGAGGACTGGCTGATCGGCTCGACCATCAGCTGCTCGACCTTGCTGCGATAGCTATAGCGCTTGACCCGGGCCGTGCCGGCGTCGACGACATACCGGATACCCGGCACCGTGAGCGAGGTCTCGGCCACGTTGGTGGCCAGCACGATGCGCCGCCCGCTGTGTGCATCGAACACCCGGTCCTGCTCCGCCTGGGACAGGCGGGCAAACAGCGGCACTACCTCGGCCTGGCGCAGATGCGCCTGGTGGCTGAGGTGCTTGCGCAGCGCATCGGCCCCTTCGCGGATCTCGCGCTCGCCCGGCAGGAACACCAGGATGTCACCCCCATCACGGGCACCGGCGGCGCCGCCCCACAACTCGTCGACCGCGTCGCAGATCGCGTCATTCAAGTCATGGTCGCGGGTTTCCTCGAACGGCCGGTAACGCTGCTCGACCGGATAGGTGCGGCCCGAGACCATGATCACCGGCGCCGGACCATGGCGTGATGCGAAGTGATCGGCAAAACGCTGCGCGTCGATGGTGGCCGAGGTCACGATGATCTTCAGGTCGGGTCGGCGCGGCAGTATCTGGCGCAGGTAACCGAGCAGGAAATCGATGTTCAGGCTGCGTTCATGGGCCTCGTCGATGATCAGCGTGTCGTAGGCCTTGAGCAGCGGATCGGTCTGGGTCTCGGCCAGCAGGATGCCGTCGGTCATCAGCTTGACCGAGGCATCGCGCGACAGCCGGTCCTGGAACCGCACCTTGTAGCCGACCACCTCGCCCAGCGGTGTCTTGAGTTCTTCGGCAATGCGTTTGGCCACCGAGCTGGCGGCAATCCGACGCGGCTGGGTATGGCCGATCAGCTTGCCCTTGCCCGGCGGGTGCGCCGGCTTGCCCCAGCCGTCAAGCGCCAGTGCGCGTTTGCCGCGGCCCAGTGCCAGCGCCATCTTCGGCAACTGGGTGGTCTTGCCGGAGCCGGTTTCGCCGCAGACGATGATGACCTGATGCTGCGCCATGGCACGCATGATCTCGTCGCGCATCGCCGATACCGGCAGGGATTCTGGAAACTCGAGCACCGATTCGGACATCGCGCGATTATCCCGGTTGATCGATTCCCCTCCCCGGGCGACTGCTACACTTTTGCCTTCTTCCCCCCCACGCGCCGTCCCGCACCGACC
>JBFJZP010000333.1:0-4258 GCA_041622095.1 Burkholderiaceae bacterium
CGGCCTTGATGTATTCGGCGAATTCGCTGTAGCCGCTGCCGCCGACGGTGACGTTGTTGCCCAGGATGGCCGCAACTGCCTCGCCGCCGCCCCGGAACGCGATGTAGTTGACCTTCTTCGGATCGACGTTGACCTTGCTCGCCAGCATCGACGCGGCGATGTGCTCGGTCGAGCCCTTGGAGCCACCGCCCCACTTGACGCTGCCCGGGTCCTTCTGGAACTGGGTCACGACGTCCTTCATGGTCTTGAGCGGCGACTCGGCCGGCACCACGAACACGTTGTATTCGCTGGTCAGGCGGGCGATCGGCGTGAGCTTGTCCAGCCCGATCGGCGGCTTGGTCGTGATGATGCCGCCCAGCATCACCGCGCCCATGACCATCAGCGCGTGCTCGTCGCCCTTGCTGGCGTTGGCGAACTGCGCCAGGCCGATCACGCCGGCGGCACCGCCCTTGTTGTCGTATTGCACCGTGTCGGCCACCTTGGCCTCGATCAGCGCCTTGCCCAGCGCACGGCCGGTGCCGTCCCAGCCACCACCCGGGTTGGCGGGAATCATCATCTTGACGTTGGGCGCGGCAAAGGCCGACAGTGGCAGGCTGCCGGCTGCGGCAGCTGCCAACATGGATTTGAGAAAGGTATCGCGACGCATGGTGTGTCTCCTGTAGTTGCTGAACTCTTCTATGATGCGCCGACCGGCTGTCATTTCGCTGTCCGGATTCCCTAGGGTAAACACCAGGGCCCAACCCCGCCACGATGCGCCTGCTGCTGATAGAAGACGACCCCGCGCTGCAAACCAGCCTCAAGCGCACGCTGGAGCGCCGTGGCATGCGGGTACAGTTATGCGACAACGGCCTGCAGGCGCTGCAGGCCTGGCGCGAACAGGCACTGGATGTGGTGCTGCTCGACCTGAGCCTGCCCGGCGTCGACGGCCTGGAGGTGTTGTCGCAGGCGCGCCAGGCGCAGTTGCTGACACCGGTGCTGATCCTGACCGCACGCGGCACCGTCGGTGACCGGATCATCGGGCTCAATACCGGGGCCGACGACTACCTGGCCAAGCCCTTCGACCTGGATGAGCTCGAGGCACGCGTGCGCGCGCTGCACCGGCGCAACGCCGGAAATGGCGGCGATTCCGCAGCCGATCTGCCGGCATGTGGCCCGTTGCGGCTCGACACCGCCAGCGGCGCGATCCACCACGGCTTCAGGGTGCTGGACCTGACCCCGCGCGAATTGCGCATGATGCGCAGCCTGATGGAGCGCGCCGGCCGGGCCGTGTCCAAGGAGCAACTGTTCGAAGTGGTGTTCCCGGGCGAACCGGACGTACAGTACGAGGCGATCGAAGTCGTGGCCTATCGGCTGCGCAAGAAGCTCGGCGGCACCGGCGTCAACCTGGTCACCTTGCGGGGCCTGGGTTATCTGCTCAAGGCCGATGCCTGAGCACGACAAACCCCGCGCCGGCCTGTCGCTGCGCCGTTACCTGCTGCTCGGCATCCTGGTGCCGACCGCGCTGTTCATGCTGGTCAATACCGCCACCTTGTACCGGCAGGCGCTGCGCGCGGTGAACACCGCCTACGACCGCACGTTGCTGGCGTCGGCCAAGTCGATCGGCGAATTGCTCGAGGTCGAGGGCGAAGGCGCGCAGGCCCGGTTTCGCACCAATGTGCCGTATTCCGCGCTGGAGGCGTTCGAGGCCGACAACCGCAGCCGCATGGTGTACCGGATCTCCACCGTCCAGGGCGAACTGATCGACGGAACGCCCGACCTGCCGCTGTGGCGTGGCCGCTTGCCCAACAAGGGGCCCTATGCCGCGCTGGTCGATTTCTATGACGACACGGTGCGCGGCGACCCGGTTCGCGTCGCGGTGCTGCTGCAACCGGTGGCCAGCCGCCAGGGTCTGGGCATGGTCACGATCCAGGTCGCGGAGACACTGGAACTGCGCCAGACCCTGGCGCGCCAGATCCTGATCGACACCTTGCTGCGCCAAAGCCTGCTGGCCCTGGTGATTGCACTGGTCGTGGTACTGGTGGTGCAGCGTGCCACCCGTCCGGTCCGCTATCTCAGCGCCAAGCTGCGCCAGCGCGCCGAGGATGACCTGACCGCGATCGCCGCGCCCGACCTGCCGCGGGAGTTGCGGCCACTGCTCGATGCGACCAACCAGGTGATGGCCCGGCTGCACAACCTGCTGGAGCACCAGAAGCGTTTCGTGCGTGATGCCTCGCACCAGCTGCGCACACCGTTGGCGGTGCTCAAGGTCCAGGTGCAATCGGCATTGCGCGGCGACGTACCGGCTACGCAGGCCTTGCACGAGATCAACGGCACGGTCGAGCATGCGACCGTGCTGGCCAACCAGATGCTGGCGCTGGCCAAGGTGGAGCAATTGCGCCAGCAATCGGACACCCGAATACTGGACCTGGCACCGATTGTTCGCGCGGTGGCCCTGGATCTGGCACCGCTGATAGCGGACAAGGACCTGGACTTCGGCATCGAGACCACCGCCGCGCCGATCCGCGCGCATGAGTGGATGCTGCGTGAACTGGTGCGCAACCTGTTGCACAACGCGATCAAGCACGCACCCGGCGGCAGCATGCTGGCGGTGCGGCTGCGGGCCGAGGCGACGTTCGCCGCGTTGACCGTCTCCGACAGCGGTCCGGGCATCGGCGCCGAGTTGCGCGCTCGGCTGTTCCAGCCGTTCGCGGCCGGCCGTGCCGATGGTTCCGGCCTGGGCCTGACGATCTGCCGCGAAATCGCGCAGGCGCTGGGCGGACAGATTACCCTCGACAACCGGGAATCATGCGGGCGCATCGAGGGGCTGGACGCCACGGTTCGCCTGCCCCTGGCCGCCACGGCTTGAGTCACAATAAAGGCCCATGGACAAAGTTCGGATCGACAAATGGTTGTGGGCCGCCCGGTTCTACAAGACACGCAGCCTGGCCACTGAAGACATTGCCAAGGGCCGCATCCAGGTCAACGGCGTCGAGGTCAAGCCGGCGCGCGAGGTGCGCCCCGGCGATACCGTCGTGATGCGCATGAATGCATTGATGCGCACCGTGGTCGTGCGCGGCATCAGCGACAAGCGTGGCCCTGCGCCGGTGGCACAACAACTCTATGAGGAGACCGCCGAGAGCATCGCGCTGCGCCAGCAGGCTGCCGAACAGCGGCGCATGGGCACCGAACCGGCACTGAGCCTGCAGCACGGCCGGCCGACCAAGCACGATCGGCGCAAGCTCGAGGATGCCTGGGGTACACGCTGGAGCGCGTCGCTCGACTCCTGATCTTCGTATCGGCCGGTAGCCGGACGGCTGCCAACCGGCCTCAGTGCAGCAGCGCCATCGGCACCGTCGCCTCGAACTTGTCGTCGCTCCGTGCCTGAGCCTTGCTGGCCATCGCCTCAAGCCACGCCTGCCAGGCCTGCTCCGTGTCCTGCTCGATCACTTCGGGTTGCGCAATCGGTTCGCCGAATATGAAATCCAGCAATACGGTCGATGCTTTGCGGGTCTTGTCGTTCACGGTGTCCTCCCCCCTGCGTTCATAACGCCTTTAGCCTAAAGCAGGTTGCAGCGGATACGCGGCGCCGAACTGTAAAACATCTGTTCGATGCGCCGCAAAATGCGCGTTTTCCGCGGCTGCAGCGTGCTGAACCCGGCGCCAGCCTGGCGTGGGAGAATGCGGCTTTTCCCCAAGCCGTACCACCGCATGGAATTCTTCACCTTTGCCTGGATCAATGATCCGCAGATCTGGTTGTCACTGCTGACCTTGTCGGCACTGGAGATCGTGCTCGGTATCGACAACCTGGTGTTCATCGCGATCCTGACCGGACGGCTGCCGGAACACCAGCGCGCGCTCGGGCGCAAGATCGGACTGTCGCTGGCGCTGGTGACCCGCTTGATGCTGCTGGCCGCACTGGCCTGGATCGTCGGCCTGACCGCGCCAGTGCTGACGCTCGCCGGTCATGATTTCTCCTGGCGCGACATCATCCTGATCAGTGGCGGGGTGTTCCTGCTGTACAAGGCAACGGTGGAGATCGGCGAAATGGTCGAGGGCGACCATGATGCGCCGACCTCCGCGCAAGGCGTGGCTGGCGTGACCTTTCGCGGCGTCGTGTTGCAGATCGCGGTGATCGACATCATCTTCTCGCTCGACTCGGTCATCACCGCGGTCGGCATGGCCGACACCTTGTGGGTGATGGTGGCGGCGGTGGTGATCGCGATGATCATCATGATCATCGCCTCGACACCGCTGGCCAATTTCGTCGCGGCCCACCCGA
>JBFJZP010000334.1:0-4243 GCA_041622095.1 Burkholderiaceae bacterium
CGTCGGGTCGTCGGCACGCACCTTGGCCACCAGCTCCCTGAGCGCCGCATTGAGTTCGATGCCTTCGATGTCGACCGCCAGCCGCGGCGGATTGGCGACGAACAACTGGCTGGTCTTGAGCAGCGCATCCGACTCGATGGTCACGCGCGAGTAATCCGGCGCCGGCCAGACCCGCACTGCGACGATGGTGGCGCCGCGTGCGATCTCGGCCGTGCCGAGCAACAGCACCAGGCTTCCCATCTGCAACAGGTCGCGGCGTTTCATCAGGGTGTCAGTTTCTCCAGCACGGTGGCGCCGGCTTCGCTGTTGGCAACCAGTTGCACCTGGCGCAGGCCATCGGTCTGCACCAGGATGCGGATGTCCAGGTCGGCCACCGGCAGCTTGCTGGCGACCTTGTCCGGCCATTCGGCCAGCTTGAGTCCGGTGCTGGCGAAGATTTCGCGAAAGCCGGCGTCTTCCCATTCCTCCGGGTCGTCGAAGCGGTAGAAGTCGAAATGCCAGATATCGAGCGGGCCGTTGGCGCCCGGTGTGTCCTGCACGGTGTAGGACTCGAGCACCGCGTAGGTGGGGCTCTTGATGCGCCCGGTAACGCCCAGCGCCTGCAGCAGGTAACGCGCGAAACTGGTCTTGCCGGCGCCGAGTTCGCCATGCAATGCGACGAAGCACCGGGCCAGCGCCGGTTGCGCCGCCAGGCTGGCGGCAAACAGCCGCGTCGCGGCCTCGTCGGGCCAGACCAGGCTTTTTACAATGGGCAGATGGAGTCCGCCCGCATGCTCGTCGATCAAGATCAATTGTCTGGTCGCATTACGCGATGGGGTCAGGAACTAGGATTCTCGCAAATAGCTTTCTCCCGGGTCGATTTATCCGGTGCAGAAGAGGGTTTGCTGTCGTGGCTGGGCAACGGTTTCCATGGCGACATGGCCTATATGGCGTCACACGGGCTCAAAAGAGCCCGTCCGGCTGAACTGGTTCCCGGAACCGTGACGGTGCTCACCGCCCGCATGGACTATTTGACCACAGGCACCGCGCCGGATTGGCAGGCGATCGAGTGGGCGCGCCTGGCCCGACCGCAGGAAGCGGTGGTGTCGCTGTATGCACGCGGCCGCGACTACCACAAGGTGTTGCGCCAGCGCCTGCAGAAACTGGCCGAACGTATTCGCTGCGAGGTGGGGCCGCTGGGTTTTCGGGTGTTCACCGATTCGGCGCCGGTTCTCGAGGTGGAACTGGCGGTGCGCAGCGGACAGGGGTGGCGCGGCAAGCACACGCTGGTGCTCAACCGGGAGGCCGGTTCGATGTTCTTCCTGGGCGAGATCTTCCTGGATCTGCACCTGCCCGAGACGCCGGCGACGGCGGCCCATTGCGGGAGTTGTAACGCCTGTATCGAAGTATGTCCGACCCGCGCAATTGTTGCGCCATACCAACTCGACGCCCGTCGCTGCATCTCCTACCTGACGATCGAGCATGCCGGCGCGATCCCGCTCGAGTTGCGTCCGCTGATCGGCAACCGCATTTATGGCTGCGACGATTGCCAGCTGGCCTGTCCGTGGAACAAGTTCGCCCGGCGCCAGGCCTTGCCGGATTTCGACCCTCGCGAAGGGCTGGTGGGCGCGCAGCTGACCACGCTTTTTGCCTGGACCGAGGAGCAGTTCCTGCAATACACCGAAGGCAGTGCGATCCGGCGCATCGGCCATGAGCGCTGGTTGCGCAACATCGCGGTGGCGCTGGGCAACGCGCTGCATGCCTGCTTCGACCCTTCGCTCGAGCAAGCGTTGCGCCAGCGTGCGGACCATCCGAGTGCGCTGGTGCGTGAACATGTGGCATGGGCCTTGGGCTACCATCGAGACCGTGTTCCCGCCTGAAGCCGAGTCGGCCTTGCCGCAAGCTACTCTCATGAAACGCATCCGCCTGCTTGTCATCGACCCCCAGAACGATTTCATGGACGTCGAGGGTGCGGCTTTGCCGGTGCCCGGCGCCAGCGCCGACATGACCCGGCTGGCTGGTTTCATCGCCAACGTCGGCGCGCAAATTACCGACTTGGTGGTGACGCTGGACTCGCATGCGAGTGTCGGCATCGAACGCACCAGCTTCTGGCTGGACGCAGATGGCGCCACGGTCGCGCCGTTCACCACCATCACCGCAGCCGAACTGGCCGCCGGCCGCTACCGGCCGCGCCATGCGCGCCGCGCGCAGGAGGCCATGGCGTATCTGCAGGCACTGGAAGCCGGAGGCGAGCGCACGCTGGTGGTCTGGCCGGTGCATTGCGTGCTGGGCAGCTGGGGCCACAACATCGTGCCGGTGCTCGCCGAGCAGATCGACGCCTGGGAGTTGTCCAGCGGGCGGGTCTGCGACAAGGTGCTCAAGGGGCTCAATCCGCTGACCGAGCAATACAGCGCGTTCCGGGCCGATGTGCCGCGCGCCGACGACCCGCGCAGCTTGCTCAACGCCGCACTGCTGTCGCGCCTGGCCGCAGGCGACGAACTGCTGGTGGTGGCCGGCGAGGCATTGAGCCATTGCGTGGCCGCGTCCGGGCAGGACATGCTGGCCAACATGGATGCGGCACGGCTGCGCAACACGGTATTCCTGACCGACTGCATGAGCCCGGTCACAGGCTTCGAGGCTGCCGCCGACGATTTCCTGCAGCAGTTGCGCGCGCATGGAGTCCGCGCGTTGACTACGCGCGACGTGACCGGGATGTTGGCATGACGACCTGCAACGCCGTGGCTGCCGGTTCGGTCGTTCGGGCCGTCGGCTGGAGGTGTTGGCCGTGAGTGCCGGCGAAAAGCCGCCGCAGCCGGCGATCCCCGACCCGATACTGGCGCGGTTTGCCCGGGCCGGTGTCGCCGCTGGCGCGGCCGCAGGCGCGAGTGCCGAGCAGTTGCTGCAACTGGCTCCGGCGATGTTGACCCGCACGCCGGTGCGCTGGGTCAAGGGCTGGTGGATCGTGGCGCAGTTCGCAGCCCAGATGCTGGTGCTGATGTTGTCGCCGTCGAGTTACCGGCGCAGCCAGCATCCGGCGCTGTACTACCAGCTGCACGCCGCCAGCGTGCCCTTGCTGCCCGGCTTTGTCGCGATGTCGGCGGTGCTGAGCCTGGTGATCATCCGCATCGTCGTGGCCACCGCGCAATCGTACGGCCTGTCGCAATATGCACTCGATGTGCTGGTGCGCACGCTGGTGCTCGAGTTGCTGCCCTTGCTGGTGGCCTTGTATGTCGCGCTGCGCTTCACGATGCCGGCCGGCGAAGCGGTGTCCGACTTGCGCGAGCAGGGGCAGTTGCAGGCCTTGTGGCGTTCCGGCGGCGATCCGGCCCGTGACGTGTTGCTGCCGCGGGTGCTGGGCGGGGTGTTTTCCGTCGTGTTGCTGGCCGCTCTCAGCGCGGTCATGGCGCTGCTGATGACCTATGTCACCTTGTACGGCTTCACCAGCTGGGGCTTTGCGGCCTATACCCGGGACGTCGGCCAGGTGTTCAACCCGGCGGCCACGATGATCCTGTGCATGAAGGCCTTCTTCTTCAGCCTGGTGGTGGCGATCCTGCCACTGGCACCCGATCCGCGCCGCGACGGCGCTGCGCTGCAGCGGCGCGACGAAATCAGCCAGCTCGGGCGCTTGTTCGCGCTGATCCTGCTGATCGAGGTGTTGTCGCTGGTCGGCAACTATTACTGAATCCACCCGTCCATGACCGAGTCATCCGAGAATCCGCCACCGGTGCCCCACCTGGAGCTCAAGGCCCGCCTGTTGCTGCTGGTCATGGTGGTGCTGGTGTCGGGGGCCATCGCCTACCTGATGTACGCCCGCGGTGCGTTCGAACGCACGCAGGAGGTGGTGTTGATCGCCGACGACTCCGAAGGCATTTCCGTCGGCATGAACCTGACCTTCTCCGGCTTCCCGATCGGGCGGGTGGGGCGCATCGAGCTCTCCAGCGAAGGCAATGCGCGCATCATCGTCAACGTGCCGCAAAAGGATGCGCACTGGTTGCGCGAGTCCAGCGTGTTCACGATGGAAAGCGGGCTGGTTGGCGGCACCAAGATTCGCGCGTTCACCGGCGTGCTCACCGATCCGCCGCTGCCCGATGGCGCCGAACGCAAGGTCTTGCGGGGTGATGCCGCCGCGGAGATCCCGCGCATGATCGCCAGCGTGCGCGAACTGGTCAACAACCTGGGTGCGTTGACCGGGCCGGATGCGCCGCTCAACCAGAGCCTGGCCAATCTGCAACTCGCCGCCCAGAAACTCAATGGACCGCGCGGC
>JBFJZP010000335.1:0-4237 GCA_041622095.1 Burkholderiaceae bacterium
ACTGGCAGCCGGCCTGGGCGCGTTCGACGCGGCCTGCAGCGCCGTGTTCCAGCACGGCGAAGTCGCCGACACCTGGCCGCAGGATACGGCCTTGACGGCAGCGTCGCTGGCCAGCGCGCTGCATTGAGGCGCGCGCGGCACCGGCCCGCGAAGACGAATCAGCCGCGACCGGCGAACGGCATCTTGGTCGCCATGACGGTGTGGAACATCACGTTGGCTTGCGGCGGCAGGCTGGCCATGTAGAGCACCGACTGGCCGACGACGTTGACGTCCATCAAGGGCTCGATGGCGATCTCGCCATTGGCCTGGATGACGCCGGTTGCCATGCGCTGCGCCATGTCGGTGGCGGCATTGCCGATGTCGATCTGGCCGACCGCAATGTCGTACTTGCGCCCGTCCAGCGACGCGGTCTTGGTCAGGCCCATCACGCCGTGTTTGGTCGCGGTGTAGGCAATCGAGTTCGGCCGCGGCGTGTGGGCCGAGATCGAGCCGTTGTTGATGATGCGCCCACCCATCGGCTTTTGCGCCTTCATCACGCGGAACGCGTTCTGGATACACAGGAAGACGCCGGTCAGGTTGATGTCCACCACATTGCGCCACTGCTCGACCGTCAGGTCTTCCAGCGGAACACCGGGCGCATTGACGCCGGCATTGTTGAACACCACGTCGACGCGACCGAATGCCTTCACCGCCGCATCGAACAATGCACGCACCGAATCCGGATCGGCCACGTCGGTAGGAACCGCCAGCGCCCGATCACCGGCGCCGCTCTCCTTGGCAACGGCCTCGAGCGGCTCCTTGCGCCGACCGGCCAGGACGACCCGGTAACCGGCAGCCAGCAAGGCCATGGCAGCAGCCTTGCCTACGCCGGAACCGGCTCCGGTGACGATCGCGATTTTCGATTCAGAAGACATGTCTCAGGAACTCCGTGTTGATGATGTTGATTCATTGGCGACGGACATCGCGTCAGCGTCTCGATGACCTGCCACGTTTGCCAGCTGCGCTCTTGCGCGCTGGTGATTTTCCGGCATAACCGGGTGTCTTTCGGCTGCTGGATGCCGATTCTTCGGCGCTGCGGGACTTGCGCCGGGCTGGCTGGCCCGCCGTGTCTTCCCGCACCGACCGCGGCGCGGTTTCATGGGCAAGCCCCTTGTCCTTCATCGCCCGCACAGTCAGGTCTTCGCCTTCGCGCACCAGCCGGAAATCGATCCGTCGGCCGTCGAGATCCACCCGGCTGACCTGTACCCGAACCCGGGTACCGATCGAATACCGCATGCCGGTTCGCTCGCCGCGAAGCTCCTGGCGCATCTCGTCGAAACGGAAATATTCACCCCCGAGTTCGGTGATATGCACCAGCCCCTCGACATACATCGCATCGAGCGTCACGAAGATGCCGAAGCTGGTCGCTGCGGTGACCACCCCGCCATATTCTTCGCCCAGGTGCTCGCGCATGTACTTGCACTTGAGCCAGGCCTCCACATCGCGACTGGCCTCGTCTGCGCGGCGCTCGTTGGCACTGCAGTGCAGGCCGGCGGCGAGCCAGGCGGTGGTCTCGGCGTTGAGCTTGCGCGGCTTCTCGCCTTCGACCTTCGCACGCGACGCCGCGCCCTTCTCGAGCCGGCGCGACAACTTGGCATGCGCCTCGCCCGGTGTCGGCAAAACCGGCAACTGGTAGCGGGTCTTGCCCAGGATGGCCTTGATCACCCGGTGCACCAGCAGATCCGGATAACGCCGGATCGGGCTGGTGAAGTGGGTATAGGACTCGAAAGCCAGGCCGAAGTGACCGCTGTTGGTCGGCGTGTAGATCGCCTGCTGCATCGAGCGCAGCAGCATCGCATGGATCTGCTGGGCGTCGGGGCGGTCCTTGGTCGCCTGCGCGATGTTCTGAAACTCCGACGGCGTCGGGTCGTCGCTGATGTCCAGCCCGACGCCGGTGGCCTTGAGGTAACTGCTCAGGATCTCCCGCTTCTCCGGCGTCGGTCCTTCATGCACCCGGTAAAGCCCGGCGTGTTTGCTTTGCAGGATGAAGTCGGCGCTACAGACGTTGGCCGCCAGCATCGCCTCTTCGATCAACTTGTGCGCATCGTTGCGGGTGCGTGGAACGATCTTCTCGATGCGGCCACTCTCGTCGCAGATGATCTGGGTCTCCACCGTCTCGAAGTCGACCGCGCCGCGCCGGTTGCGCGCGCTGTTGAGAGCCCGGTACACATCGTGCAGGTTCATCAGGTCGCCAACCCGCTCCTTGCGTCGCTGTGCCTCCGGTCCACGGGTATTGGCCAGGATGGCCGCGACCTCGGTGTAGGTGAAGCGCGCATGGCTCCACATCACCGCCGGATAGAACTGGTAGGCGGTGACCTCGCCAGTGCTGTCGATGAACATGTCGCACACCATGCACAGGCGCTCGACCTCCGGATTGAGCGAGCACAGGCCGTTGGACAATTTCTCGGGCAGCATCGGAATGACGCGGCGCGGGAAATACACGCTGGTGGCGCGATCGTAGGCGTCGATGTCGATCGCCGATCCGGTCTCGACATAGTGACTGACGTCGGCGATGGCCACCAACAGGCGCCAACCCTTGACCGCCGACTTGCCGCGGCCAGTGCTGGCCGGCTCGCAATAGACGGCATCGTCGAAATCACGCGCGTCCTCGCCGTCGATGGTCACCAGCGGAACATCGGTCAGGTCGACCCGGTGCTTCTTGTCCTGCGGGCGGACCTTGTCCGGCAGGCCACGCGCCTGGCCGATACAGGCCTCGGAGAATTCATGCGGCACGCTGTATTTGCGCACCGCGATCTCGATCTCCATGCCCGGATCGTCGATTTCGCCCAGCACTTCCTTGACCCGCCCTACCGGCTGACCGTACAAGGCGGGCGGTTCGACCAGGTCGACCACCACCACCTGCCCGGCCTTGGCGGTTCCGGTCGCGCCCTTGGGAATCAGCACGTCCTGGCCGTAACGCTTGTCCTCCGGCGCCACAAGCCAGACACCACCCTCCTGGAGCAGTCGCCCGATGATGGGTTGTGCCGGCCGCTCGACGATTTCGACCACCCGTCCTTCGGGCCGGCCCTTGCGGTCGCTGCGCACGACACGGACCTTGACCCGGTCCTTGTGCAGCACCGCACGCATCTCGTTCGGCGGCAGGTAGATGTCTGCCTCGCCGTCATCGCGTGCGACAAATCCGTGTCCATCCCGGTGTCCCTGGATGGTTCCTTCAAATTCATCCAGCAAACCGCTGGAAGTGCGAATATTCTTGATACAATCTCCTCTTTCCTGAAATGCCCAGGTGGCGGAATTGGTAGACGCACTAGTTTCAGGTACTAGCGAGTAACATCGTGGGGGTTCGAGTCCCTTCCTGGGCACCAAATAATAGTTTGGTTAATAAAAGCCGCTGCATCTGCAGCGGCTTTTGTTTTTTGTGCCGACTTATACCGGGACAGCAACAAGGTCGTGTCCCTGTGCATCGACGATCCGGGCCTGTGTGAAATCACCGACCTTGAACGTCTTGCTGGCTTTCTGCGGCGGCAACAGTCGCACAATGCCATCAATCTCCGGCGCATCCGCATAACTGCGACCGGTACCTCCACGGCGACCCATCGCCGGGGCTGAATCCACCAGGACCTGCATCGTCGCACCGATCCGCCGCTTGAGCCGTTCGATCGACACCTGCTCGGCCACGGCCATGAAGCGGGCACGCCGCTCTTCGCGCAGTTCTGCCGGCAACATGCCCTCGATGTCGTTGGCGGCGGCGCCTTCAACCGGGCTGTAGGCGAAACAGCCCGCCCGATCGATCTGCGCCTCCTGCATGAAATCGAGCAAATGCTGGAACTCCGCCTCGGTCTCCCCGGGGAAACCGGCGATGAAGGTACTGCGGATCACGATCTCCGGACACTCGGCGCGCCACTTCTGGATGCGCTCGAGATTCCTCTCGCCGCTGGCCGGGCGCTTCATGCGTTTGAGCACATCCGGATGGCTGTGTTGCAAGGGCACGTCCAGGTACGGCAATACCCGTCCGGATGCCATCAACGGAATCACGCCATCCACACTGGGATACGGATAGACATAATGCAGTCGCACCCAGGCGCCATAGGGCTCGGCCAGGTCGCCCAGCGCCTGCACCAGGTCCTGCATCCGGGTCTTGACCGGCTTGCCGTCCCAGAAACCGGTGCGGTACTTGACATCGACGCCATAGGCGGAGGTGTCCTGGCTGATGACCAGCAACTCCTTGACGCCACCCTCG
>JBFJZP010000336.1:0-4235 GCA_041622095.1 Burkholderiaceae bacterium
CGCGCGAGGCCTTGCGCGCCTTGCCGGGCCTGTACGGGGATGTCCAGGTGCTGGCCCAGGCACGCAAGATCCTTCCTGATCTGCCTGGCATCGCGCAGGCGCTGGACAATCTGCAGTGGCTGGCCGGGCATTTGTCCTCGCTCACGGTGAGTTTCGATCTGGCCGATCTGCGGGGTTATGCCTATTACAGCGGCGCACGCTTTTCGATCTACTCACCTGGTGCGGTCGATGCATTGGCGCGTGGCGGGCGGTACGACGAGGTCGGCGCCGCATTCGGGCGCAATCGTCCGGCGGTCGGTTTCAGCCTTGATGTCAAGGCGCTGGTTGCCGCGGTGGCGCCGCGCGCGCTGCATGCCGCCATCAGGGCGCCCTGGGGCGAGGCCGCGGACCTGCGCCAGGCCATTGCCGGTCTGCGCGCCCGTGGCGAGACGGTGGTGTGTGTCCTGCCCGGACACGAGAGTGAAGTTGACGAGTTCCAGTGTGATCGCGAACTGATGCAGGTTGCGGGGCAGTGGGTGGTAACAGCAATTTGAGGCCAGTTCGACATGAAAGCAAGCACAGGACGTAACGTCGTCGTCGTCGGTACCCAGTGGGGCGACGAGGGCAAAGGCAAGTTGGTGGACTGGTTGACCGAAAGCGCCCAGGGCGTGGTGCGCTTCCAGGGCGGCCACAACGCCGGTCACACCCTGGTCATCAATGGCGTGAAGACCGCCTTGCACCTGATCCCCAGCGGCATCATGCGGGCCGGCGTGAAGTGCTACATCGGCAACGGTGTGGTGTTGTCGGCGTCCAAGCTGTTCGAGGAGATCGAGGGGCTGGAGCGTGCCGGTGTCGAGGTGCGCTCGCGCCTGCGCATCAGCGAAGCCTGTCCGCTGATCCTGCCTTTTCACGTGGCACTCGACGTGGCGCGCGAGGCGGCACGCGAGCAGGGCGGCGCCGCCCGCATCGGCACCACCGGACGTGGCATCGGCCCGGCCTACGAGGACAAGATCGCGCGCCGCGCGCTGCGGGTGCAGGATCTCAAGCATCCGGAGCGTTTTGCCGACAAGCTGCGGGTATTGCTCGATCTGCACAACCATGTGTTGACCAGTTATCTCGGCTCCAGCCGGTTCGAATTCGATGCCAGCCTCAAGCCCTACATGGACGGCGGCAAGGTGTTGTTCCAGCCGGTGTTCGACGAGGCGATGCGCCAGGCGCAGCTGCTGCGGCCGATGATGGCCGACGTGTCGCGCGAGCTCAACGAAGCCCATGCGCATGGCGCCAATCTGCTGTTCGAAGGCGCCCAGGGCACCTTGCTCGATGTCGACCATGGCACCTATCCGTACGTGACCTCGAGCAATTGCGTGGCGGGCAATGCCGCTGCCGGCTCGGGCGTCGGCCCCGGCATGTTGCACTATGTGCTGGGCATCACCAAGGCGTACTGCACCCGGGTCGGTGGGGGCCCGTTCCCGACCGAGCTGGATTGGGAAAAGCCCGGCACGCCGGGTTACCACATGAGCACGGTGGGCGCCGAGAAGGGCGTGACCACCGGCCGTTCGCGCCGCTGCGGCTGGTTCGACGCGGCGCTGCTCAAGCGCTCAGCCCAGGTCAACGGCTTGTCGGGCCTGTGCGTGACCAAGCTCGACGTACTCGACGGCCTGGAGACGCTGAGCCTGTGTACCGGTTACGAACTCGATGGCGAGATCATCGACATCCTGCCGATGGGCGCCGAGGACATCGCCCGCTGCAAGCCGGTGTACGAGGTGATGGATGGCTGGAGCGAGAGCACCGTGGGCGTGACCCGCTACGATGCCTTGCCCATCGCCGCGCGACTGTACCTGCAGCGGATCGAACATGTGACCGGCGTGCCGATCCACATGGTGTCGACCAGCCCGGACCGTGACCACACCATCATGATGCGCCATCCTTACCTGGCCGACTAAAGGAACCTGACCATGTTGACGGAAGACGGCAAGCACCTGTATGTCAGTTATGACGAGTACCACAATCTGATCGAGAAGCTCGCGATCAAGATTTACCAGTCGGGCTGGGAGTTCGACAACATCCTGTGCCTGGCGCGCGGCGGGATGCGGCCGGGTGACATCCTGTCGCGCATTTTCGACAAGCCGCTGGCGATCATGTCCACCAGTTCCTACCGCGCCGAGGCCGGTACCAAGCAAGGTGTGCTCGACATCGCGCGCTACATCACCACGCCCAAGGGCGAGATTGCCGGCAAGGTGCTGCTGGTCGACGACCTGGCCGACACCGGCATGACGCTCAAGGCGGTGATCGACCAGTTGCGTGGCGACTATGCGCCGATCACCGAATTGCGCAGCGCCGTCATCTGGACCAAGGGCGTCTCGACCTTCCAGGCCGACTACTCGGTCGAGTTCCTGCCGACCAACCCCTGGATTCACCAGCCGTTCGAAGGCTACGACGCGCTGCGTCCGGAGCAACTGATTGCCAAGTGGAGTGTCTGACCCGCATGGCCAAGTCCGACATCTCCACCGAACTGATCCACCACGCCTACCGGCCGCCAGCCGGATTCGATTCGCCGCAGCCGCCGGTCTACAAGGCCTCGACGGTCATCTTTCCCGACGTCGCCACCATGCGCACGGTCAGCTGGAAAGAGAAGGCCGGTTACACCTACGGCCTGCACGGCACGCCGACCACCTTCCTGCTCGAGGAGCGCCTGTGTGCGCTCGAAGGCGGGCTGCAGTGCCTGCTGGCGCCCAGCGGCCTGGCAGCGATCGCGACGGTGGCGATGGCGCTGCTGCGCACCGGCGACGAGGTGTTGATCCCCGATAACGCCTATGGCCCGAACAAGGCGCTGGCGGAGAACGAACTGCTGGCATGGGGCATCACGCATCGGTACTACGATTCGCAGAACCCGCAGGACCTGGCCGACAAGATCGGCCCGGCGACGCGGCTGGTCTGGCTCGAGGCCGCCGGCTCGGTGACGCTGGAGTTCCCCGACCTGATCGCACTGGTGCGGGTCTGCCAGGCGCGTTCGGTACTGACCGCGCTGGACAACACCTGGGGCGCCGGCCTGGCGTTCCGCCCGTTCGACCTGCTGCCCGGATCGGGTGAGACGCTGGCCGTCGACCTGACGGTGCATGCCCTGACCAAATACCCCAGCGGGGGCGGCGACGTGTTGATGGGCAGCATCATCACGCGCGACCCGCAACTGCATCTGCGCTTGCGCAGCACCCGCCGGCATATCGGCATCGGTGTGTCCGGCAACGATGTCGAGGCCGTTCTGCGCGGCCTGCCGAGCATCGTGCTGCGGTATGCGGCGCATGACGCCGCCACGCGCACGCTGGCGCAATGGGCCAGCAGCCGGCCGGAGTTCGCGCAGGTATTGCATCCGGCCCTGCCGCAGTCGCCCGGCCATGTGCATTGGCGCGACTTGTGCAAGCAGGAGGCCGGCGGCGCCGCTGGTTTGTTCAGCGTGGTTTTCAGGCCGGAGCATGCCAGCGCCAGGGTCGACGCCTTCTGCGACGCCTTGCGCCTGTTCAAGCTGGGTTACAGCTGGGGCGGTCCGATCAGTCTGGTGGTGCCCTATACCCTGGCGGAGATGCGCAGCCGCCGTTCCGATCATCTGCGCGAAGGCACGGTGGTGCGCTTCTCGGTCGGGCTCGAGGACGTGGCCGACCTGCAGGCCGATCTCGAGCAGGCGCTGCAAGCCGCTTTGTACTGAGTTGGTGTTTTCCGCAATGGCCTGCAGCGGCCTTGCGCGATAAGCTGGGGGCATGGACCCCGCAAGCGAGCCCGAACCGTATTTCCCGCCGCCACCCGAAGGGCCGCAGCGGCGCGTCCTGCCGCTGTCCTGGTCCGCGCCATTTCACTGGCTGGCCCTGGGCTGGAGCGACATGCGTGCCCACGCCGGCATCGCTTTCTTCTACGGCATCTGCTTCTGGTCGATGGCGCTGGTGCTCGCGCTGGTGTTCCGCAACAAGCCGGAGTATGTGATGTCGATCGCCTCCGGTTGCCTGCTGATCGGGCCGTTCATGGCCATGGGACTGTACGAGGTCAGCCGCCGGCGCGAGGCCGGCATCGCGCCCGACCTGGCCTCCTCGCTGACCTGCTGGGATACCCGCCTGCGCAGTGTCGGACTGCTGGTGCTGGTGCTCGTGGTGCTCGAGCTGATCTGGGGACGGGCTTCGCTGGTGGTGTTTGCGGTGTTCTTCGATACCGGCATGCCGTCGACCACCGGTGTCATCGAGGCGATCTTCAATCCGCAGAACTGGGAGTTC
>JBFJZP010000337.1:0-4228 GCA_041622095.1 Burkholderiaceae bacterium
CAGCGGACCGATGATCTCGTGCACATCGCCGCCGGAGCAGAAATTGCCGCCGGAGCCGGTCACCACGACCGCCTTGACATCGACACTGCGGCGCAGCGCGTCGAACAACTGAACGAGTTCCGCGTAGGAGTCGAAGGTCAGCGGATTCTTGCGTTCCGGCCGGCTCAGCGTGATCGTGCCCACGCCGTCCCGGAACGACCAGTCGAAATGGCGCGCCGCGTAGGCGCTGGTGGCCTCGAACCGGCCGCGCATGGGGTTGTCGGAACCGATGTAATGTTTCATGGCATGTCCTCGTTGCGGGGTTGGCTGCTTTGCTTGACCTTGCCCAGCAGGCGGTGAAGAGCGTCCTGCTCGCGTTCGCTCAGCGCGGAAAAGGCCTCGACCACCCAGGATTCATGGGCGTGTGCCATGTCGGCGAACTCGGCCCGGCCCCGGGGCGTCAGGCGCACGCGGTAGGCGCGCCGGTCGCCCGGCACCTGGACCCGCTCGACCAGGTCTTCCTGGACCAGCTGGTCGGTGATGCCGGTGACGTTGCCGCCGGTCACCATCATCCGGCGCGACAACTCGTTCATCTTCAAGCCGTCGGGTGAGCGCTCGAGCTGGGCCATCAGGTCGAAGCGCGGCAAGGTCATCGCAAAACCTTCGCGCAGCTCGGCACGGATCCGGGTCTCGATCAAATGGGTACAGGTCAGCAAACGCAGCCACAGGCGCAAGGACTGCGGATGTTCGGCAGCAGTGCTGCCGGCCAGGCGCGCTTCCTTGTCCATGTTCAGAATCCCTGCGCCTTGGCGGCTGCGTCGGCAGCGGCGACCGCCGTACCGGGCCCGACCGCCTGCTGCTGCTTGCCGGCTTCGCGGTACAGCTGATCGCGACCTGCACGGTACTGGCGCGGCCAATCGACCTGCGGCGACTGCAGGGCGGCGGTCTCATGCAGCGTCCAGGCGGGATCGGCCAGGTGCGGCCGCGCCAGCGCGCACAGGTCGGCACGACCGGCGGCGATGATGCTGTTGACCTGGTCGGCCTGGGTGATCGCCCCTACCGCCATGGTGCGGATGCCGACCTCGTTGCGGATGCGATCGGCAAACGGGGTCTGGTACATGCGCCCGTACACCGGCTTCGCGTCACGTGTCGTCTGGCCGGAGGAGACGTCGATCAGGTCGCAGCCGGCCTGCTTGAACAGGCGCGCGATCTGCACCGCATCGTCGGCGGTGTTTCCGCCGGGCACCCAGTCATGGGCGGATATCCGCACACTCATCGGCTTGTCCTGCGGCCAGGCCGCGCGCATCGCGGCAAACACCTCGAGCGGGAAACGGCAACGGTTCTCCAGGCCGGCACTGCCTTGTCCGCCATAGGCGTCGTCGCGCCGGTTGGTCAACGGGCTGAGGAAGCTGGCGAGCAGGTAGCCGTGTGCGCAATGCAGCTCGAGCCAGTCGAAGCCGACCGCCTCGGCGCGGCGCGTCGATGCCACGAAGGCATCGCGGATGCGGTCCATGTCGGCGCGGGTCATCGCCACCGGCGTCTGGTTCTGTGGTCCGAAGGCAATCGGGCTGGCGGCGATCAGCGGCCAGTTGGCGTCCGGCCCATCGGGGGGCAGGGGTTCGTCGGTCTGCTCCCAGCCAACCTGGGTCGAGCCCTTGGGGCCACTGTGGCCGAGCTGCAGGCCGATCAGGGCGCTGCTCTGACCATGCACGAAATCGACGATGCGGCGCAAGCCCGCCTGCTGCGTGTCGTTCCACAAGCCGGTGCAGCCCGGGGTGATGCGCCCCTCGGGCGTCGGACTGGTCATCTCGACCATGACCAGTGCTGCGCCGCCGAGCGCCCGCGCGCCCAGGTGTACCAGGTGGAAATCCTGCACCGCGCCATCGACCGCGCTGTAGGTCGCCATCGGCGAAACCACGATGCGGTTCTTCAGCCGCAGGCCGCGTATCTGCAGCGGCAGCAGCATCGGCGGCAAGGGTGGCGTCGCCGCAGCCGGCGCGGGCATGCCGCCCAGAGGCGCCGCCTCCGGTGCATCGCTGCCATCGGGCCGCGGCAGGTGCCGCGCCATCCAGGCCTCGAAACCACCCAGCCAATCCGCATCGCGCAGGCGCAGGTTCTCATGGCTGATGCGTTGCGAACGGGTCAGCAGCGAGTAGGCGAACTGCTCGATCGGCATGTCGGTATACCGTGCGACGTTCTCGAACCATTCGGTGGAGTTGCGTGCGGCATTCTGGATCTTCAACACCTCGACGCTGCGCCGGTCCTCGTATTGCTGCAACACGCTCGCCATGTCCGGCTGCGCGCCGGCTTGCGCGAAGGTGCTGGCGAGGTCGATCGCGTCCTCGAGCGCCAGCTTGGTACCGCTGCCGATCGAGAAGTGCGCGGTGTGCGCCGCATCACCCATCAACACGATCGGTACCCGGCCATGCGGCAGGTCGACCTGGTGGATCCAGGTCTTGCACATCACGCGCGGGAACCGGATCCAGTTGGCGGAGCCCCGCAGGTGGGTGGCGTTGTTGATCAGCGAGTGCCCATCGAGGTACGGCGCAAACAGTCGCTCGCAGAAGGCCACCGCCTCTTCCTGCGACATGTCCTGCAGGCCATGGGCCTGCCAGACTTCCTGCGGCGTCTCGACGATGAAGGTCGAGGTCTTGTCGTCGAACTTGTAGGCATGGGCCTGGAACCAGCCATGTTCGGTCTGCTCGAAAGCAAAGGTGAATGCGTCGAATGTCTTGTGGGTGCCGAGCCAGACGAAGCGGCACATGCGGGTGTCGATGTCCGGCTGGAACACATCCGCATAACGGGTGCGGATGCGACTGTTGAGGCCGTCGCAGGCGATCACCAGATCTGCCTGGTACTGGCTCGCCAGCGCCTGGTCGTCGCCGACATCCTGCTCGAACACCAGTTCCACACCCACATCCAGGCAACGCTGCTGCAGGATGTTGAGCAGGTGCTTGCGCCCGATGCCGCAAAAGCCGTGTCCGCCGGAGCGCACGCTGCGCCCGCGAAAGAACACCTCGATGTCGTCCCAATGATTCAGCGCATCGCCGATCAGCCGGCCGCTGGGCGGATCGGCCTGGTGCAGGTTGTCCAGCGTCTGGTCCGACAACACCACACCCCAGCCAAAGGTGTCGAACGGCCGGTTGCGCTCGACCACGACGAGCCGATGACCCGGATCCTGGAGCTTCATCAACAAGCCAAAGTACAGCCCCGCGGGCCCGCCGCCGATGCACAGGATATTCATGAGGAAATAGTTTATACCTAAAGCAATTGCTGTCAAGCCTGCGGCGACAGCCTGCGGCGCCGGAACAGCGGCGGCACCCGCCACAGGATCGGCTTCGGTTGCCAAAACGCAATGCAAGGGCACGGATGCGATTGACGAATGCAATGCGCACCGCAAAAATTAATACATGGAGTACTTGAGCCGAAGCGCTGAGTCCCAGCTCGCGCGATTGAACGTCCCGTTGACCCTGCGTCTGCCGAGCGGACGCGTGATCGGCACGCAGCGTGCCAAAGTCACTGTCGAGTTCTCGCGCTGGCCGGCGGTTGCGTTGCTCGCAGCCGGCGAGATCGGCAAGATCGCAGAAGGTTTCGTCGAGGACCGCATCCGCATACAGGGCACGATGCGCAACGTGATGGATGTTGCCGCGCAACTCTTGCCCAGCTCGCCGGTGCCTGAACGCGTCAGTGCCTGGAAACGTCTCTGGCGCCGCACCCGCTCCGCGGCTTTCCATTCGATCGAACGCGACGCCGCGCAGGTGCAGTTCCACTACGACGTCAGCGATGATTTCTATGCCTTGTGGCTCGATCCCAAGCGGGTCTACTCCTGCGCGTACTTTGCCGATCCGGCGATGACGCTGGCGCAGGCCCAGGAGGCCAAGCTCGACCATATCTGCCGCAAGCTGATGCTGCACCCCGGTGAACGTTTCCTGGACATCGGCGCCGGCTGGGGTGCCTTGCTGATGTGGGCGGCGGAACACTATGGCGTGGATGCCACCGGCATCACCTTGTCGAAGAACCAGCATGCGCATGTGTCGCAGCTGATCGCCGACAAGGGCCTGGGGTCACGCGTCCGGGTCTTGTTGTGCGATTACCGCGACCTGGCGCCGGAGAGCACCTTCGACAAGGTGTCTTCGGTCGGAATGATCGAACATGTCGGCCAGGCGAACCTGGGCGCGTACTTCCGCAAGATCCATTCACTGCTGGCACCCGGTGGCCTGGTGCTCAACCACGGCATTACCGCCGCCGG
>JBFJZP010000338.1:0-4219 GCA_041622095.1 Burkholderiaceae bacterium
ACGATGCCGTGCACCGCGCCACGGTCGATGATGACCTTGCGGCTGAACGGGTCGGCCGCATCGTACAGGATCTGCGCCGCCCGCGACGGTGTCGTGATGCGCTCGCGCAAGTCCAGCAGCTGGCGCAGGCGGGTGTTCTCCAGTGTCAGCTCGTCGACCTGGTTGGCCTTCTGTGCCTGCTGCGCCAGTGCGACGCGCATCTGCTCGGCGCTGGCCTGGGCCGACTGCAGGCTCTGGAAATAGCCGGAGCCGCCGCGTACCCAGTTCACCGGCTGCATCACCAGCCACTGGACCGGATACAACACGTCGGCGATCACGGCGCGCAGCGGCTGCGTGACGCTGAACCGGATGTCGGCCACCATCAGGAACACGGCCAGTGCGCTGCAGACCGTCAGCTTGGACAACGCCGACGGACCCTGGCGGAAGAAGGGCGGCGGCGTTCTGTCGAGGGTTCCAAGCGGCATGGCGGCTTATTGTCGTCTCTTGTCCCGGACACGCTCCCGGGCGGAGCCGATCGCCGGGCCGGTCCGTCGGACCGGCGCCGCGCAGTGGCGGGAACGGCTGCGCGGCGGCGCGCGGGCGCCAGGCCCGCTTATTCGCTGGTGAAGATCGAACCCATGCGATCCCACTGGTCGAGCGCAATGCCACAGCCGCGCACGACGCAGGTCAGCGGGTCCTCGGCCACCAGCACCGGCAAGCCGGTCTCCTCGGCCAGCAGCCGGTCGAGGTCGCGCAACATGGCGCCGCCACCGGTAAGCATCATGCCGCGGTCGGCGATGTCGGCGCCGAGTTCGGGTGGCGTCAGCTCCAAAGCGTTCTTGACCGCCGACACGATGTTGTTCAGCGGATCGGTCAAGGCCTCGAGGATCTCGTTGGACGAGACCGTGAAACTGCGCGGCACACCTTCGGACAGGTTGCGCCCGCGCACTTCCATTTCCTTGACTTCGCTACCCGGGAACGCGGAGCCGATCTTCTTCTTGATCGCCTCGGCGGTGGGCTCGCCGATCAACATGCCGTAATTGCGCCGGATGTAATTGATGATGGCTTCGTCGAACTTGTCGCCACCGACCCGCACACTGCCCTTGTAAACCATGCCGCTGAGCGAGATGACGCCGACCTCGGTGGTGCCGCCGCCGATGTCGACCACCATCGAGCCGCTGGCCTCGCTGACCGGCAATCCGGCACCGATCGCGGCGGCCATCGGCTCCTCGATCAGTTGCACTTCGCTGGCGCCGGCACCCAGTGCCGACTCGCGGATCGCGCGGCGCTCGACCTGGGTCGAGCCGCAAGGCACACAGATGATGATCCGCGGACTGGGCCGAAAGACGCTGCGCGGGTGCACCATCTTGATGAACTGCTTGAGCATCTGCTCGGTGATGGTGAAGTCGGCGATCACGCCGTCCTTCATCGGGCGGATCGCCTCGATATTGCCCGGGACCTTGCCCAGCATGGCCTTCGCTTCCCTGCCCACGGCCTGAATCGTCTTCTTGCCCTGGGGACCACCTTCGTGACGGATCGCCACGACCGAGGGCTCGTCCAGCACGATGCCCTTGTCGCGTACGTAGATCAACGTATTGGCAGTGCCCAGGTCAATCGCCAAGTCAGTGGAGAAGTACTGACGGAATGCTCCAAACATCGAAATCCTCTCGGGCACGGCAAACGCCTCGGTTTGCCGTCGCCATATGACCTGCGTGAGTAGTGTTTGCGATCACCGATTACCGTGTTTCCGGCAATGGCGCGCAAAGGCGGGATAATACCCTATCGCCTGCCGCGAAACCGCCCAGCCATGCGCCATACGGCTGGTTTCGACGCTGGTCTTTCGCTAAAAACTGCCATGTCCCTCACATCATCCGACATCTCGCGCATCGCCAACCTGGCCCGGCTGGAGCTGGAACCAGCCGCAAGTGAGCGCATGCTCAGCCAACTCAACGAATTCTTTGACATCGTGCAACAGATGCGCGCCGTCGACACCACCGGAGTCGAGCCGCTGGAGCATCCATTTGCAACCATCCGTGACATCCCGCTGCGACTGCGTGATGACCAGGTCAGCGAGCCCGACAACCGGGAGGCCAACCAGCGCAGCGCGCCGGCGGTCGAGTCCGGCCTGTTCCTGGTGCCACGGGTCATCGAATGAGCCGCCGGGCCGCTTCCAGGACAAACAAGCCCGCAGCGCGCAGCGCGCAGGCTCGTCCGGCAAGCCGATGACCCGGCCCGCCCGGCGCCACCTGGCGCAGCCTCCTACCTCCCGTCGGGCGCATCCACCATCGCCCACGCACCACACGAAACCGAGATGACCCCACCCGATACCGACCTGCACGACCTGAGCCTGGTTGCACTTGCCGAACGGCTGCGCCAACGCCAGGTTTCCGCACATGAGACCGCGCAACATTTCCTGGCGCGGGCCAGGGCCCATGACGCGCTGGGCGCCTTCGTGGCGCGCGACGAAGACGTCACGCTGGCGCAGGCACGCGCCGCCGACGAGCGACTGGCCAAGGGCAGCGCCGGCGCGCTCGAAGGCGTGCCGCTGGCACACAAGGACATCTTCGTCACCCGCGACTTTGCCAGCACCGCCGGTTCGCGCATGCTGAACGGCTACCGCTCGCCATTCGACGCCACCGTCGTGACCCGGCTGGCCGAACAGGGCGCGGTGACGCTGGGCAAGCTCAACTGCGACGAGTTCGCGATGGGCTCGTCGAACGAAAACACCGCCGTCCCGACCGTCGGCCATGACAAGCCGGAGCCGGTGCGCAACCCCTGGAACCTGGACCATATCCCCGGCGGTTCGTCCGGCGCCAGCGCGGTCGCGGTGGCGGCACGCCTGATGCCCGGCAGCACCGGCACCGACACCGGCGGCTCGATCCGCCAGCCGGCCTCGTTCTGCGGCGTCACCGGCATCAAGCCCACCTACGGCCGCGCATCGCGTTACGGCATGATCGCGTTCGCCTCCAGCCTGGACCAGGCCGGCCCGATGGCGCGCAGCGCCGAAGATTGCGCGCTGTTGCTCAGCCACATGTGTGGCGCCGACCTGGACCGCGATTCGACCTCGCTCGACCTGCCGCCGGAGGACTTCACACGCGGACTCGGTGACTCGATCCGGGGCCTGCGCATCGGCGTGCCGAAGGAATTCTTCGGCGCCGGTGTGTCGGACGAGGTACGCGCGGTGGTCGACGCCGCGCTGGCGCAATACGAGAAGCTCGGCGCGGTGCGGGTGCCGGTGTCGCTACCGCGCACCGAGTTGTCGATCCCGGTGTACTACATCATCGCGCCGGCCGAGGCGTCAAGCAACCTGAGCCGCTTCGACGGTGTCAAGTTCGGCCACCGCGCCGCGCAATATACCGACCTGGCCGACATGTATCGCAAGACCCGAAGCGAAGGCTTCGGCGCAGAGGTCAAGCGCCGCATCATGATCGGCACCTATGTGTTGTCGCATGGTTACTACGATGCGTATTACCTGCAGGCCCAGAAGATCCGGCGCATGTTGTCCGATGATTTCCAGCAGGCCTTCAAGGAATGCGACGTGATCGCCGGCCCGGTCGCGCCCAGCGTGGCCTGGCGCATCGGCGAAAAAAGCGAAGACCCGCTGGCCAACTACCTGGCCGACATCTTCACGCTGCCGGCATCGCTGGCCGGCCTGCCCGGCATGAGTGTGCCGGCCGGTTTCGACGCCGCCGGCATGCCGATCGGCCTGCAGCTGATCGGCAACTACCTGCAGGAAAGCCGCCTGCTGAACATGGCCCACCAGTTCCAGCTGGCCACCGATTTCCATACCCGCAAGCCTCAGGGGATCCGCGCATGAGTGCCCAGAAAGAAAAGGCGGCGACCAGCGCCGCCAAGTCCCTGCTGGTGCGTGGCTACGAGGTCGTGATCGGCTTCGAGACCCACGCCCAGTTGTCGACCCGCTCCAAGATCTTCAGCCGCGCCGCCACCGCGTTCGGCGCCGAACCCAACACCCAGGCCTGCGCGGTCGACATGGCCCTGCCCGGCACCTTGCCGGTGATGAACAAGGGCGCGGTCGAACGCGCGATCCGCTTCGGCCTGGCGGTCAATGCGCATGTCGCCGGACGCAGCGTATTTGCGCGCAAGAACTACTTCTATCCCGACCTGCCCAAGGGTTACCAGATCAGCCAGTTCGAAATACCGGTGGTGCAAGGTGGCGACGTGCCGTTCATGCTCGACGGCGAGCCCCGCTCGGTGCGCCTGGTGCGCGCCCACCTGGAGG
>JBFJZP010000339.1:0-4215 GCA_041622095.1 Burkholderiaceae bacterium
ATCGTCGAGTCGGGCGCGGCCAACAACAGTGCCCTGGCGGGTTCCTGGATCCCGGCCCTGGTGTTCGGTATTCCCGGCGACTCGATCACCGCCATCATCATCGGCGTGCTCTACATGAAGAACATGAATCCGGGGCCGTAGCTGTTCACGACCAATCCGCAGAACATCTACGCGGTGTTCCTGATCTTCATCCTGGCCAACCTGATCATGATTCCGCTGGGCATCCTGTGCATCAAGGCGGCACGGCGCATCCTGAAGGTGCCGCGCAACATCCTGATGCCGGTCATCCTGATGTTCTGCATCGTCGGGACCTTCGCGATCAACAACAGCATCTTCTCGGTCGGCGTCATGCTGGCCGCCGGCCTGGCGGCCTATGTGCTGGAAGCGAACCGGTTCCCGATTGCGCCGGCAATCCTGGGCGTGGTGCTCGGCACCATGCTGGAGGAGAACTTCATCACCTCGATGATCAAATCCGACGGCAACCTCCTGGCCTTCTTCGAGCGACCGATCGCCGCGACGCTGGCGGTCGTCACCATCCTGGTCTGGACCTCGCCGGCGATCGTGGCCCTGGTGCGCCGCCGTTCACGGAAGGTGGCGGCATGAGGACTCCCGGCAGGCTCAGCGCTTGAGTTGATCGCGCAACGCGGCGCAATAGTCGCGTGGCGCCAATGCCGCGGTCTCCCAGACCAGGTCTGCGCCGGCGGCCCGCTCCGGGCTGGTCGGTCCGGCCACCGCCAGAACCGAGCGTACCTGCAGGCCTGGCGGCAGGTGGGTCGGTATGCCGACATCGCGCAGCACATGGCCGCCGCCGGCAATCAGCAACACCGTCTTGCCGGGCACGCGCGCATCCATGATGGTCTGTGCCATGCTGGCATCACGCGCCAGTTGCACCCGCACCATCGGCATCAGGCGCTCCGCCGGCAACAGGTCGCAGTGTCCGGTCCGGATCGCCTCGCGCTGGCGTGCCAGTGCGCTTGCGTCCAGATGCTGGTCGAGCCGGGTGTCGTTCATGCTGTCGCGCATGGCGTCGCGCGGCAGGTTGGCGCCGCGCACCGGTATGCCCTGGCGTACCGCGGCCATGATCACCGGTGCATAACGCGCCCAGGGCCAGCCGCTCTCGTTCCAGTGCAAGGCCTCGCGTACCTGCTGTGCGCTGGCGTCGGCAGCCAGGCTGTCGGTGGAGCGCCCGCGATCGGCCATCTCCAGTGCCAGCGCCGCCAGTTGCCGGCGCTCGGCCAGGGTTTCGACGAACGCGCGCTGCACGCGCCGGTGCGCATCCGCATCGTGTTGTTCACCCAGCAGGATCACATCGGCCGGCAACAGCTTGGCGAGCCGGTGCGCGGCCAGGTCGTGGGTGCTGGCGCAAGCGGCCAGCAGCAGGCTGAGCAAGGCGCCGGTGATGGCGTTCGGCAGCAGGCGCGTCATCGGGTCGGACGCGCCATGTTTGTCGGGTTCGGTGACGTGTCCGGGGTCCGCTTCAGTGCATGACCACCGGGTTCTGCGCCAGCGTGGCGTAACCCTCCAGCGTGTCTTCCACTTCTTCCTGGGTCGGCGTGCTGGCCTGCCAGGCGGCAATCTGTTGCTGGAACAGCTCGGCCCAGGAACCGTCGAGATAGACCTCCTTGCCGGCACGTTTGTCGACGATCTCGAATCCGTGCCGCGGCATGGCCGGCAACACCCGGGGCTCACCGGCCGATTTGGCGGACTCGATACGGTCTTCGCGCTCCGCCACCTCTGTCGCGTTGGCCAGCATATGGGTCACGGAAAAGGTTTCGGAGTCGTACAAGGTGTGCATGGCGTGATTGTCCGGTAACGGGAATTACCTTGCAGTTGGCGTCGTTGCTGCGGATTTCAAGTCTGGCGCGGGTGGCGCCGGCCGTGGCGGCGGTGTGTCAGGGCGGCGAGGACGAGCGCCATTGCTGGTCGATGAAGTCGCCGTTGGTCAAGGTGATGCGGATCCTGGCGGGCAGGTAGGCCAGTTCCGGCGCCAGCCAGAGTTCCACCGTCTGGTCATAGCTCCTGCCCGGTTTGCGTACCAGCTTGAGTGCCGGCACATGGCCGCCGGGCAGATACAGCATTTCCTCGCGTTCGACCTCGAACACCCATGATTCGGCGTGGCGCGGGCCGACGGTCTGCACCGTCACCGTGGTGCCGATCGGGAAGCCCAGCGGATCGCCGGCGACCATCGAGGCGAGTTGCGCGAAGATACTGAGCTGGTCCTGTGCGCCCGGCGTCAGCGTGGCCTGCGGCGTGTTGGCGCTGAAGGTGATGCGTTGCTGGCTGCGGTCGAAATGGGCCGCGCGCTCGGTGCGGAACTTGTCGGAAAAACGGGTCGGCGCCAGACCTTCCATGCCCAGCTTGCCGGTGCTGGACAAGACCCGCTTGCCGATGATCCAGTCGCCCATCTCCAGCTTCATGTCGTAGCTGCTGCCGTCCTGCAGCCAGACCAGCGAGCCCATGGCCCTGTAGTCGAAGCGTCCGCGCCTGCCGACCGCATCGAAGTTCAGCCGGATCGAGCCGGGAACGAGGTAGGGGCGGCTGGACTGTCCGGTCTCGCTGGCCAACGGCGCGGCCGTACCGGGCAGGCGGCCGAACAAGGTCGCCGCGCCCGGCGCCGGCTCTGCGCCGGAGGCTTGCGGTGTGGCGTCGACCGGTGCGGCTTGCACCGGCACCGGTTCGGGTTCTGCTGCTGCCAGTGTTGGCGGGGCTTCGGATGCCGGCAGCGCAGGTGGCTCCGGCGTCGCTTCTTGCCCCGGCTCGACCGACGGTGGTGGCATGGGTTCGGCCGGCCTGGCGGCCGCCGTCAATACGCCTTCGCCGGGCGGCGGCGGGGGTGCTTTCGGGATCGCCGGTGCCTGCGGGCGCGGCGTCACCGGTCGGCGGGGCAATACCGGCGGCGGGGCTGGCGGCGGCGCGATCGTGATGCTGCGGGTGGTGAAAGCCCGGGTGGCAAGCGTCGGTGTCGCGTCCAGGCGCAGCGCCACATTGCGCAAGGCCAGCGCATGCACCAGCAGTACCAGCAAGGCCAGCAGCACCAGCACCCGGGTCGGGATCGGCCAGCGTGTGCCGTGCAGACCGTGTGCCGCCATGATGTCCATCAGCCGGTGTAACCCAGGTCGGCCGACAGCTGGCGTGCGGCGCTGCGCAGCGCCTCGGCCACCGGGCTGTCCCAGCTGCTGTCGAATTGCGCCATCGGCCCGAGGCTGATCATGCCCAGCACCATATGGCCGTCGGAATCGAATACCGGCGCGCAGAAACCGGCAACCGCCGGCATCAGGCTGTCGATCGCACGGGCCAGTCCCTGGGCGCGCACCTCGGCCAGCATCTGCCGCACACCTTCGGCAGTGTCCGGGACATTGGCATGGGGCCGGGCCGCTTGCGCCGCAAGCTCTTCCGCCAGCAGCGGTTCGATGGCCTTGGCCGGCGCATAGGCGGCAAAACAGCGGCCGGTGGCCGAGGTCAACAAAGGCATCACATCGCCCAGGCGCAGATGGAAACGCACCAGTTGCGGCGACTCTTCCCAGTGCACGATCGTCGGGCCGTGGTTGCCCCAGACCGCCAGCGCCAGCGTGTGCCCGACCTCCGGCATCAGCCCGCCGATACGTTCACGCGCCAGCTTGACCGCGTCGATTCGCGACAGCGATGCCAGTCCCAGATGCAGCGCGGCCGGTCCCAGGTCGTAGCGGGTGCTGCGGTTGTCCTGCACGACCAGGCCGAGGCGCTGGAAGCTGACCAGGTAGCGATGGGCCTTGGCCGCACTCATGCCGGCTGCCGCAGCGAGGTCGCGCAGCATCAGCGGACCCTTGGCGTGCGCCATTGCGTCGAGCAATGCGAATCCGACTTCGACCGACTGAATGCCTGCGCGGTTTTCCTGCATGGTGGAGGGTGGTTAGAATTTCGATTAGTTAAACGAGTTTAACAATGCGAAACAACTGCCGGCATGCCCCGCTTGTCCGGTGAGATCCCCCCGACAGAAAGGACATGCCATGAAACTGGCTACATACAAGGACGGCTCGCGTGACGGCCAACTCGTCGTCGTCTCGCGCGATCTCGCCACGGCGCATTATGCGACCGGCATCGCGGACCGCCTGCAGCAGGTGCTCGACGACTGGAACTTCCTGTCGCCCCAGTTGCAGGACTTGTATGACGCGCTCAACCAGGGCAAGGCACGCCATGCCTTCGCTTTCGATCCGCGCCAGTGCATGGCGCCCTTGC
>JBFJZP010000340.1:0-4210 GCA_041622095.1 Burkholderiaceae bacterium
GTCACGCGCCACCGCGATGAGCATCGGCGTGCCGCCGCCTTCGGCGTAGGTCGAGCGGACCAGATGGCCCGGCGCTTTGGGCGCGATCATGATCACGTCCAGATCGGCGCGCGGCTCGATCTGGCCTCGATGGCAACCATGCCGGCGCGCCGGTGGCCAAAGGCGCGACAAATGCCTGCGACCCCGCCAACTGGTAGTCACTCGCGCAAAAAACCTACATGGATGCTGGATGTTTAAGCGCTCTGGTCGAACTTCGGTTCTTGGCCGTCAAGGCCAACGTTGGCCCCGCGAGTTGGCCGTCATCAATTAATCAACCGAGCGTACGAACCGGGTCGGATCGGGCATATGCGACGGCAGCGCGCGCTCGAGCACCTGGGCAACACTTGTCACGTAGGCCTCACCGGCGATCGGCCAGCGCTGCGGCGATTCGAGATAGGCCGCGATCGCCGGCATTCGAACCAGCGCCTTTTGCATTGCGGCCAGTAGCGGGAAGCCATCCAGGATGTCGGGCACCAACTCGATATGCGCACTCAGTGCCTCGCCCAGAACAACGTCCGCGAACGTCAGGCGCTGGCCCGCAATGAACGTGCCGCCGTTTTGTGCGAGTCGGCGTTCCAGCCGCGGGCAGAACTTGTCAACGCGTTGGCGCAGTGCCTTTACGGCGCTGTCGTGGCTCGGCGAAAACGCGGCGAGGATGGCGGGTTCGGCCAGGTCAGCCGCAACGCCGGCGATCATGTCGCACCACAGTGCATCCAGGGTGTCATCGCCGTAGAGGTCGCCGCGGCGCGCCAGGTAGCGCAACAGCGCCGTGGTCTGGCTTATGCGCAGACCATCGATCTCCAGCAGGGGCAGTTGATCGAATGGCAACTTGTCGCTTGCGCGCAATAGCCCGAGCGCTTGCGCGGTATCGATGGGCACGTTCTCGAAACGGATGTCGCTAGCCGCAAGCATCCAGCGCGTGGTTTCGGCCCGGCCACGCCCGGCGAAGTAGTGCAGATTCGTCATCTGGATCGCGCAACTCAGATATTGAAGTCGTACTCGACTGTCAGCGGCGCATGGTCCGAAAACTTCTCATCCTTGTAGATGGATGCGTTCCTGGCCAGTGCCGCGAGGCCAGGTGTAGCGAGATGGTAGTCCAGCCGCCATCCCACGTTTTTCGCATACGCCTGCCCGCGGTTGCTCCACCAGGTGTAGGCCTCGCCCGTCGTCTCGGGATGCAGCTGGCGGTAGACATCGACCATCTTCTGCTGGTCCAGGAACTTCGTCATCCAGGCCCGTTCCTCTGGCAGGAAGCCGGAGTTCTTCTGGTTGCTTTTCCAGTTCTTCAGGTCGATTTCCTTGTGCGCGATGTTGATGTCGCCGCATATCACCAGTTCGCGATTCTTCTTGAGCTTGGCCAGGTAAGGGTAGAACAGATCCAGGAAGCGGTACTTGGCAAGTTGGCGTTCCTCGCCGGACGAGCCGCTGGGGAAGTAGCAGCTGATGACAGACAACTTGCGTTGCGCGGTGTCGAAACGCAACTCGACGTATCGACCTTCCGCATCGAACTCCGGCGCGCCGAAGCCGATTACCACGTCGCTGGGCGCGGTACGGGTGTACACGCCGACGCCGGAATAGCCCTTTTTCTCGGCGAAGTGGAAGTGCCCGTCGAGCCCGGCGAGTTGCTCGAATTTGCCGGAAATGTCGGCAGCCTGCGCCTTGACTTCCTGCACGCAAATACAATCGGGCTTGGCCTTGGCCAACCAGGGCTCGAGGCCCTTGCTGGTGGCAGAACGGATGCCGTTGAGGTTCAGGCTGGTCAATTTGAACAAGGGATACTCCATGTCGGAAGTTGTGGGCACAAGCGATAGTCAGCAGACGCCGACCTCGGCAGGTGATGCGACGCTGGCGCTGGAGTTCGTCCAGTTCGCGGTCCGGGCCGGCGTGTTGCGTTTCGGCGAGTTCAAGACCAAGGCCGGGCGCATGAGCCCGTATTTCTTCAACGCGGGTTTGTTCGACGATGGCGCCAAGCTGGGCCTGCTGGCGCAATTCTATGCCCGCAGCCTGCTGGCCAGCGGCATCGAGTTCGACATGGTGTTCGGACCGGCCTACAAGGGTATTCCGCTGGGTGCGGCGCTGGCGATCGAACTGGCACGGCTCGGGCGCAATGTGCCGTTCGCCTACAACCGCAAGGAGGCGAAGGACCATGGCGAAGGCGGCAGCCTGGTCGGCGCGCCGCTCAAGGGACGGGTCTTGATCGTCGACGACGTGATGTCGGCCGGCACCGCGGTGCGCGAGTCGATTGCCATCATTCGTGCTGCCGGCGCAACCCCGCATGCGGTCGCGATCGCACTCGATCGCCAGGAAAAAGCCACCGAGAACGGCCAGGACACGCCGCACAGCGCGGTGCAATATGTCCGGGACCAGCTCGGTCTGAAGGTCTGCAGCGTGGCCCGGCTGTCCGATCTGCTGCAATACCTGGCGCTGCACAGCAGCGAAGGGCTGGCCGCCGATCATGCCCGGGTCATCGCTTACCGCGAGCGATACGGTGTGGACGAGGTGGCGGCGTGACGGGAAGAGTCGCCCCGCGCGGGGTGTTGCGGCATCTGCTGGTCACCGTTGGCAGCTTGTCGGCCATGCTGGCAGGTGGCCTGGCGCTGGCGCAGCCGGGCCAGCAACCGATCAACGGCATTTATTCCTGTACCGATGCCGATGGCCGCAAACTGCGCTCGGATCGCCCGATCCCGCAATGTACCGACCGCGAACAAAGGGTGCTCAACCCGAGCGGTACGGTACGCGCCCGGGTCGGCCCCACGCTGACGGCGCAGGAACGCGCCGAGGCCGAGGCCCGACGCCGTGTGGAAGAAGAAGAGAAAGCCGCTGCGATCGACGAGCGGCGCCGCGAGCGTGCGCTGCTGATGCGTTATCCGTCGCGTGAGGTGCATGACCGGGAGCGCGCCCAGGCGCTGGCCCAGGTGGCCGACGTCGTTGCGGCGGCGCGCAAACGCATCGAGACGCTGCAACAGGAACGCAAGAAGAACACCGCCGAGCTCGAGTTCTACCAGGGTGACATCAACAAGGCGCCGCCACTGCTGCGCCGCCAGATCGAGCAGGTGCAGCAGAACATGGAGTCGCAGGAGCGATTCATCCAGGCGCAGGAAGGCGATCGCCAGCGTATCAATACGCGCTTCGACGAGGAACTGGTGCGGCTGCGCGAATTGTGGCGGGCACAGGAGCGCCTGACCGGCGCAGGCGCCAGGCCCTAGGTGATCGGCCGGGCTACAACAGGGTCGCTGGTGGGACGGCAGGGGGCTCGAACGTCTGGCGCATGGCCAGGACGGCGCATCCTGGCGCAGGCCCCGGCCCGGCACTGGAAGACATGCCATGCATGATGCCAACGGGCCGGTGCTGCGCGACATCGTGCTGGTCGGTGGTGGACACAGCCATGTCGGCGTCTTGCGTGATTTCGCGATGCGACCGGTGCCCGGTGTCCGCATCTCGCTGGTCTGCACCGATGCCCACACACCGTATTCCGGCATGTTGCCCGGATATGTGGCAGGGCATTACGACTATGACGCGGTACATATCGACCTGAGCCGGCTGGCGGTGTTCGCCGGCGCGCGTTTCATCCGCGCCGAGGTCACCGGCATCGACCGCGCGCAGCGGCGCCTGCTGTTGCGCGACCGGCCCGCAATGCCATACGACCTGGTGTCGATCAACATCGGTTCCACGCCGCAGGTGGACAAGGTGCCGGGTGCGCTCGACCATGCGGTGGCGGTCAAGCCGATCTACCGCTTCAATCAGCGCTGGGTGTCTTTGCTGGAGCGGGTGCGCGAACATGCCGGCCGCATGACGATAGCGGTGGTCGGTGGTGGTGCCGGAGGGGTCGAGCTGACGCTGGCCATGTTGCACCGCTTGCGCCAAGTGTTGCGCGACGCCGGGCGCGATCCGGACCAGCTGGTGTTTCATCTGTTCACCGCCGATGCCAGCATCTTGCCGACGCATAACCGCGCGGTGCAGCGGCGATTCGCGGACGTGTTGCGTCAGCGGGGTGTGCAGCTGCATGAAAACGCCGCAGTGCAGCAGGTGCATGCGCAGCGCCTGCAGACCGCTGGCGGCCAATGGTTCGACGCCGACGAGATTGTCTGGGTGACCCAGGCCGGTGGCGCCGCCTGGTTGGCGGACACCGGATTGGCGCTGGACGAACGCGGCTTCATCCGTGTCAATGACA
>JBFJZP010000341.1:0-4204 GCA_041622095.1 Burkholderiaceae bacterium
ATGCACTCGTCCAGCGCGACGCCGTCGTGCGCATAACCCGGCGGCAGGTACAACATGTCGCCCGGCTCCAGTTCGTACTCCTGCTCCGGCACGAAGTTCTGCAGGATCTTCAGTGGCAGGTCGGGCTGCAGGCTCTTGTCCTTCTGCCGGCCGATCCGCCAGCGGCGCCGGCCATGCGCTTGCAGCAGGAACACATCGTAGCTGTCCACATGCGGGCCGACTCCGCCGCCGGGTGTCGCGTAACTGACCATCACGTCGTCGAGCCGGGCATCGGGCACGAAACGAAAGCGGTTCAGCAGCTCATGCACCGTTTCGTCATGCAGGTCCACTCCCTGCACCAGCAGCGTCCAGTTCGGCCGCTTGAGCGCCGGCAAGGCGCGGCGCGCGAATGGACCGTTGCGCATTTTCCAACCCTGGCTGGCGTTGGCGCCGATGACCAGGCGCGACTCGACCGCCTCCTGCGCCGCCAGGTCGAACAAGGCAGCGCGGTCGAGCGGCGCCACGAGATCCGCAATGGCCTGGCGGATCAGCAGGGGCTTGCGTTGCCAGTGGCGCTGCATGAACCGCTGCGGCGTCATGCCGCCGAGCAGCGGCAGGGATTGGTGGATGTCCATGATGGGGAACCTGGTGAACGGTGAATCGGATGGACGCGGGCTGCGCCGAACTGCGACAATTCTCCTATGGAAATTTCACAACAATGCGTGGTCGCGCTGACCTGGACGCTGAAGGACACCCTGGGCGAGGAACTCGACGTGCTCGACGACCCGGTCGAATTCCTGGTCGGCGGCAAAGACCTGTTCAAGAAGATCGAAGAGGCCTTGCAAGGTCATGCGGCCGGCGCCAAGCTGCAGTTGCAGCTCGAACCGGAAGAGGCCTTCGGCGACTTCAATGACCAGCTGGTGTTTCTCGAGCCGCGCACCCGGTTCCCGGCCGAGCTCGAAGAGGGCATGACCTTCGAAGGCCACGCGCTGCCCGAGGGCTGCAACCCGGATGCACCGAAGGATGTGTTGTACACCGTCACCGACCTGTATCCGGAGCATGTCGTGCTCGACGGCAACCATCCGCTGTCAGGCATCGCATTGCGCCTGACGCTCAGGGTGGAGTCGGTGCGCGAGGCAACCGAAGAGGAAATCGGCCGCGGCAGCGCCGGCACCGGCTTCTTCAAACTGCAGGTCCAGGGACCGCAGGACTGATCCGCAACGCCACCGACCCGCCGATCAGCGGGTGCCGGTGGAGCCGTACCCCCCCTCGCCGCGTACGCTGGCAGGGAATTCCGACACCATGTTGAATGTGGCCTGCAGCACCGGCACGACGACCAGCTGGGCGATACGCTCCATCGGCTCGATCGTGTAGGTGTTCGGGCTGCGATTCCAGGCGCTGACCATCAGCTGCCCCTGGTAGTCGCTGTCGATCAGGCCGACCAGGTTACCCAGCACGATGCCGTGCTTGTGGCCCAGGCCGGAGCGCGGCAGGATCAGCGCCGCGTAGTTCGGATCGGCCAGGTGGATCGCAAAACCGGTCAGCACCAGTTGCCAGGCATTGGGTTCGAGCGTGAGCGGCGCGTCCAGGCAGGCACGCAGGTCCAGGCCTGCACTGCCCGGCGTGGCATAAGCCGGCAACTGCCCGGCCAGTCGGGGATCGAGAATCTTGACGTCGATTTGCATGCGAAGGCGGCACGGGAACCAGCGGTGCCGGAGTAAAAGGTCGGCCGATGCTAACGCAAGCTTGCCGGCAGCAGACCGGCACAGGTGTCGATCAAGGCCCGCGCCAGCTCCAGCTTGGGCGCACGGGCGAGTTCCCGTACCCCGTCGGCGCTGACCAGCAGCAGCGCGTTGTCGTCCTGGCCAAAAGTGGCCGGGCCGATGTTGCCCACCAGCAGCGGCACCCCCTTGCGCACGCGTTTGGCCTGCGCATTGGCCAGCAAATCCTGGCTTTCAGCGGCAAAACCGACACACACCAGTGCGCCCTGCTGCGCGCACGGCAACTGCGCCACGCTGGCCAGGATGTCCGGGTTTTCGGTGAACTGCAGTTGCGGCGCCTGGCCGGAGCCGTCCTTCTTGATCTTGTGTTCGGCCGCATCGCGCGGCCGCCAGTCGGCTACTGCGGCGGTGGCGATGAACAGGTCGGCCGCATCGGCCGATGCCAGCGTCGCGTCGAACATCTGGCGTGCAGAACGCACATCGATGCGGTCCACGCCGCGCGGCGTGGCCAGGCTGACCGGACCGGCCACCAATGTCACGCGGGCGCCGGCCTCGCGCGCCGCACGCGCCACTGCAAATCCCATCTTGCCACTGCTCAGGTTGGTGATGCCGCGCACCGGATCGATCGCCTCGTAGGTCGGGCCGGCGGTGACCAGCACATGCCGTCCGGCCAGCCGCTTGGGCTGGAAGAACGCGATCAGGTCTTCCAGCAGCTCGGCCGGCTCCAGCATGCGGCCATCGCCGGTCTCGCCACAGGCCTGGTCGCCGGTCCCCACGCCCAGGATATGGGCACCATCCTGGCGCAGCTGGGCCATGTTGCGCTGGGTCGCCGGATGGACCCACATCTCGCGGTTCATCGCCGGCGCCAGCAGCAGTGGCACGGTGGCAATCGGGCGCGCCAGGCACATCAGGCTGAGCAGGTCGTCCGCATGGCCGTGCACCAGCCGGGCCATGAAATCGGCACTGCATGGCGCGATCAGGATCGCGTCTGCCGCGCGCCCCAGGTTGATATGCGGCATGTTGTTGGGTTCGCGTGCGTCCCATTGCGAGCCATAGACCGTGCGGTTGCTCAGCGCCTGCATCGTCACCGGCGTGATGAAGTGCTCGGCCGCGCCGGTCATCACCACCTGCACGCTTGCGCCCTGCTTGACCAGCAGGCGGCACAATTCGGCCGCCTTGTAGCAGGCGATCCCGCCGGTCAGCCCCAATACCAGATGTTTGCCTGTCAAGTCCATGAAGTTTTGCCACCGATCACGATGGAGGCAATGTAGCAGACGCCTATAATCCTGCTTTACCACCCTGTCGAACCCTCCGGTTCGCCCCTGACATGACCAAATTTGTCTTCGTCACCGGCGGTGTCGTGTCCTCCCTTGGCAAGGGAATCGCCTCAGCCTCCCTCGCAGCGATTCTGGAGTCGCGAGGCCTCAAAGTCACCTTGATCAAGCTCGATCCCTACCTGAACGTGGATCCGGGCACGATGTCGCCGTTCCAGCATGGCGAGGTCTTCGTCACCGACGACGGTGCAGAGACCGACCTCGATCTCGGTCACTACGAGCGTTTCGTCGAGACGCGCATGCGCCGCAGCAACAACTTCACCACCGGCCAGATCTACAAGAGCGTGCTCGAAAAAGAGCGCCGCGGCCTGTATCTGGGCAAGACGGTGCAGGTGATCCCCCATGTGACCAACGAGATCCAGGAGTTCGTCAAGCGCGGCGCGCGTGTCGGCGAGCCGGACGCGGTCGACGTGGCGATCGTCGAGATCGGTGGCACGGTCGGCGACATCGAGTCACTGCCCTTCCTCGAAGCGGTGCGCCAGCTGAGCCTGAAAATGGGCCCGAACAACACCGCCTTCGTGCACCTGACCTACGTGCCCTGGATCGCGGCGGCCGGCGAGCTCAAGACCAAGCCGACGCAACACACCGCCAAGCAGCTGCGCGAGATCGGCATCCAGGCCGACGCGCTGGTCTGCCGGGCCGACCGCCCGATCCCGCCGGACGAACGCGACAAGATCTCGCTGTTCTCCAACGTGCCGGCCTGGGGCGTCATCTCGATGTGGGATGTCGACACCATCTACAAGGTGCCGCGCATGCTGCACCAGCAAGGCCTGGACGGCCTGATCTGCGACAAGCTGCGGCTGAACACGCCGCCGGCCAACCTCAAGCGCTGGGACGACCTGGTCTACGAGACCGAGCATCCCAAGACCGAGGTGCATATCGCGATGGTCGGCAAGTATGTCGACCTCAGCGACAGCTACAAGTCACTGAATGAAGCCTTGCGCCACGCCGGCATGAAGAACCATTCCCGGGTCAAGATCGAATACATCGACTCGGAAACCATCAGCGCCGACACCGTCAAGCAACTGGCCCGCTTCGACGGCATCCTGGTGCCCGGCGGCTTTGGCAAGCGTGGCATCGAGGGCAAGATCGCCACCGCGCGTTATGCGCGCGAGAACAAGGTGCCGTATCTCGGCATCTGCCTGGGCATGCAGGTGGCCACGATCGAAT
>JBFJZP010000342.1:0-4187 GCA_041622095.1 Burkholderiaceae bacterium
CGTGCGATCTCGGCACCGGATGGTTCACGCACGGCGATCACGTCGCCGCGCGAAAACTCGCCGCTGACGCTGACCATGCCGATCGGCAGCAGGCTCTTGCCCTCGTCGCGCAGCTTGCTGACCGCACCGGCGTCGACCGTCACCGCACCACGCAACTGCAGGTGGTCGGCAATCCACTGCTTGCGTGCCTGCGTCTTCTGCGTCTGCGCCACCAGCAAGGTGCCGATGGACTCGCCGTCGATCAGGCGCCGCAACACATCCGGCTCGCGCCCCCAGGCAATCACCGTCGAGGCACCTGAACCGGCGGCCCGTCGCGCGGCCAGGATCTTGGTGATCATGCCGCCACGCCCCAGGCTGGAGCCGGCGCCGCCGGCCATCAGCTCCAGTGCCGGATCACCTGCCTTGGCTTCGTGCACGAAACGCGCTGCGGGGTCCTTGCGCGGGTCGGCGGTATACAGGCCTTGCTGGTCGGTCAGGATCACCAGCAGGTCGGCCTCCACCAGGTTGGCCACCAGCGCACCCAGCGTATCGTTGTCGCCGAACTTGATCTCGTCATTGACGACGGTGTCGTTCTCGTTGATGACCGGCACGATGCCGAGCTTGAGCAGCGTCATCAGCGTGGAGCGGGCATTGAGGTAACGCTCCCGGTCGGCCAGGTCGGCATGTGTCAACAACACCTGGGCACTGCCCAGGCCCTGCGCGCGCAACTTCGACTCGTACATCTGCGCCAGCCCCATCTGCCCGACCGCGGCGGCAGCCTGCAGCTCATGCACCTCGTGGGGACGCGTCCGCCAGCCCAGGCGCTTCATGCCCTCGGCGATCGCGCCGCTGGACACCATCACCACTTCGCGCTTGTCACCGACCAGCTGCGCGAGTTGGCGGCACCATTCGCCGATGGCTTCCTCGTCCAGGCCCCGACCATCATTGGTGACCAGGCTGGATCCGACCTTGACGACGATGCGCCGGGCCTGACGCATCACGGCGGGCATGACAACTTTGCTCATCTTTTCAGGAGATACGACGCATGAAACGAAAGGACCGGCGGATCGGCAGCGACGCCAACCCTCAGGCGCCTGGATCCGGCGTGAACCGTGGGTCCACCACCGGCACGACCACATCCTGCGCCTGCTGCTTCTTGACCTGGTTGTAGACCGCCTGCACCAGGGCTTCGCAGCCGTCACGCGTCAGCGCCGAGATCTCGAACACCGGTCCCTTGAAACGCATGCGCCGCACGAAGGTGGCCACCAGCTCGGCGCGTTTCTCCACCGGCACCATGTCCAGCTTGTTGAGCACCAGCCAGCGCGGCTTGCGATAGAGCTTCGGATCGTATTTCTTGAGCTCGTTGACGATCGCCTTGGCCTGCGCGACGGCATCGATGCTGTCGTCGAACGGCGCCATGTCGACCACATGCAGCAGCAGACGGGTACGTTGCAGATGGCGCAGGAACAAATGACCGAGGCCGGCGCCTTCCGAGGCACCCTCGATCAGCCCGGGCAGATCGGCCACGACGAAGCTCTGCGACGGTCCGACCCGCACCACGCCCAGGTTCGGATGCAAGGTGGTGAACGGATAGTCGGCGATGCGCGGCCGCGCATTGGAGATTGCCGAAATCAAGGTCGACTTGCCGGCATTGGGCATGCCGAGCAGCCCGACATCGGCGAGCACCTTGAGCTCCAGCTTCAGGCTCTTTTTTTCGCCGGGCCAGCCGGGTGTCTTTTGCCGGGGTGCACGATTGATCGCGCTCTTGAAGCGCATGTTGCCGAAACCACCGTCACCCCCTTTGGCGATCGTGATCACCTCATCGGGTTTCAGCAGTTCGTACAGGACTTCGCCGGTTTCCGCGTCGGAGATCACCGTGCCCACCGGCATGCGCAGTGTGATGTCGTCACCCGCAGCGCCGAACATGTCCGAACCCATGCCGTGCTGACCGCGCTTGGCCTCGTGCCGGCGCGCGTATCGGAAATCGACCAGGGTATTGAGTCCGACATCGGCCACGGCGAACACATGGCCGCCACGGCCGCCGTCGCCACCGTTCGGTCCGCCGAACTCCTTGTATTTTTCATGCCGGAACGAGACGCAACCCGCCCCTCCGTCTCCGGCGGAAACGTCGATAAAGGCTTCGTCAACAAATTTCATGGCGCTGAATTCAACTGTGCCAGGGTTTGATCACCCGGGCGTCGGTGCCGGCAAGGGCACATGGGCAGATACGGGCTTTCGCCTGCGTAATCAATGCTTATAAACGAAAAACCCTGCGCCGGGCGCAGGGTTTCATGTCGGGAGACAGCCGGATCAGGCTGTCGTGACGTTCACCGTCGACTTGTTCATGGCACCCTTGACCGCAAAGGATACCTTGCCGTCAGCCAATGCAAACAGGGTGTGGTCCTTGCCGATACCCACGTTGGTACCGGGGTGGAACCGGGTGCCGCGCTGACGAACGATGATCGAACCTGCCGAAATCGTCTCGCCGCCGAAAACCTTCACACCCAGCATCTTGGGCTTGGAATCACGCCCGTTTCGCGTCGAGCCGCCGCCTTTTTTCTGTGCCATTTAGCTTCTCCAGTCAGTCTGAAACAGGAAGTACCGGTTTCAAGATGTCATCAGGCGGCAATCGCGCCGATTTGCAGTTCGGTGAACTGCTGGCGATGGCCTTGACGTTTTTGATAGTGTTTGCGACGGCGCATCTTGAAGATGCGGACCTTGTCGTGCTTGCCGTGAGACAGCACCGTCGCCATGACAGTTGCACCGGACACCAGGGGCGTACCGACCTTGAGCTCCGCGCCGTTTCCGACTGCCAGAACCTGGTCAATGACGATTTCCTGGCCTACATCCGCAGCAATCTGTTCTACTTTAATTTTCTCGCCGGCAGCGACACGATATTGCTTGCCACCGGTTTTTATGACCGCGTACATGTTGACCTCTTATTTCGTAAGTAACCGCCCGAAAGCGGCTATCCACTCTGCATGACTGCGCAGACGAAATTCTGCACAGCCCGCGAGTATAGCAGTCCGCCCGCAAATTCTGCAAGGGCTTGGCTGCAGGAACCGCCTGAACGGGTAGTCGGATTCCTATAATCGGGCGAAACTGATCGAGCGATTGTCCTTGCAGGCCCCACCACCCCCCCCCTCCTCCCCCGGCTTGTCCGTCATTGCCGGCGACATGCGCGAAGTGGACGCCGTCATCGCCCGGCGGCTCGACTCCGGCGTTCCGCTGGTCGGCGAGGTTTCGCGTTACATCATCGGCGCGGGCGGCAAACGGCTGCGCCCGGCCTTGCTGCTGCTGACCTGCGGCGCGCTGGGCTACCAGGGCGCCCAGCGCTTCAACCTGGCGGCGGTAGTCGAGTTCATCCACACCGCGACCCTGCTGCACGACGATGTGGTCGACGGCTCCGCGCTGCGCCGCGGCAATGCCACCGCCAACGAGACATTCGGCAATCCGGCCAGCGTGCTGGTCGGCGACTTCCTGTATTCGCGCGCCTTCCAGATGATGGTGCAAGCGCAGGACATGCGCATCATGGAAGTGCTGGCAGATGCCACCAACGTCATCGCGGAGGGCGAGGTGTTGCAGTTGATGAACATGCACGACGCCACACTCGACAGCGCCGGATACCTGCATGTCATCCGCTCGAAAACCGCCAAGCTGTTCGAAGCGAGCGCCCGCGCCGGCGCAATTCTCGCCGGCGCCCCGGCAGATCTGGAGCAGGCCTGTGCCGACTACGGACAAGCCCTCGGAACCGCGTTCCAGGTGATCGACGACGTGCTCGACTATGCCGGCGACAGCGCCAGCATGGGCAAAAACCTGGGTGACGACCTGCGCGAGGGCAAGACCACCTTGCCCTTGATCAGCGCCATGCAACGCGGCAATGCCGAGCAAAAGGCCTTGATCACGCAGGCGATCGAGACCGGTGCGGTCGACATGCTCGAGCAGATTGTCCAGATCGTGCGCGAGACTGGCGCACTCACCTATTCACGCGAAGCGGCAGCCCAGGAAGCGCACCGCGCAATCGCTGCTGCACAGCGATTGCCGAGCGGGAATCACACCGATTGTTTGATACACTTGGCGACGCAACTTTTGGAGCGCAATAACTGATTGGTCGGTTGTTGCGTTCGAGATCGGGGTGTAGCTTAGCCTGGTAGAGCGCTACGTTCGGGACGTAGAGGCCGGAGGTTCGAATCCTCTCACCCCGACCA
>JBFJZP010000343.1:0-4181 GCA_041622095.1 Burkholderiaceae bacterium
GCAGCAGCGCCTGGCCGGCTTCGCGGCTGGCGGCGTTGTCATCGGCGATCGCCGTGACCACGCAGCCGTCGATCATCTTGATGTTCTCGATATGTTCGCGGCCCATGCTGCCGCAACCGATGATGCCGTAACGAATGGTCTTGCTCATGAATGGATCCTGCTCAGCCCTTGATGCCGCCCTGCGTCAGGCCGCTGACCACGCGCTCCTGGAACAGCGCAATCAGTACCGCGATCGGCACGATCGCCACGATCAGCGCCGCCGAAATGATCGGCCAGGGGAATGTGAATTCGCCCTGGTACAGCGTGATGCCCACCGGCAAGGTGCGCATCGACGCGCTGGAGTTCAGCGACAGCGCCAGCAGGAACTCGTCCCAGGCGTTGACGAAGGCCAGGATGCCGGCGGTAAACACTCCGGGCGCCGCCAGGGGCACGACAACGCGCCACAAGGCACCGAGCCGGGTGCAGCCGTCGATCATCGCGGCGTTCTCCAGGTCCTTCGGAATGCTCTGGAAGAAGCCGACCAGCACCAGCGTGCACACCGGCAGGTTCAGCACCACATACGGCAGCACCAGCGCGGTGTAGGTGTTGAGCAGATTCAGCGCGCGCATGGTCTCGAAGATCGGCACCAGCAGCGTCACCAGCGGGAACATGCTGGAGGCGACGATGGCAGTCAGGATCAGCTGGCGGTGGCGCAGATTCAGCCGGGCAATCGCATAAGCGGCCATCGCCGAGACCAGCAGCGATGCCGCAGTAGCCGCCAGCGCCACAGTCAGGCTGTTGCCCAGGTAACGCAGCAAGGGCTGGTCGGTGAAGGCCTGCAGGTAGTTGCCCAGCGTGAGATCGCGCGGCCAGTAAGTGATCGGCTTTTGCACCAGCTCGGCCTCGGTCTTGAGCGAGGTCAGCAGAATCCACAGGGCCGGGAAGAAACCGTTGACGACGACGATTGCCGCTGCGATCCAGCGCAGTTGCGCCGACGACCAGGAGAAGTTCATGCGTTTCTCCCGATGCGGCGCAGGTAGAACGAGGTCACCACCAGCGAGAGCAGGAACATGAATACCGCCAGCGTCGAGCCGTATCCGACGTCCAGGTATTCGATCGTCGTCTTGTGGATCAGCATCGCGAGTGTCTCGGTGGCATTGCCCGGGCCGCCCTTGGTCATCGTGTACGGTATGTCGAAGGTCTGCAGCGCGGTGATGGTGCGAAAGACCAGCGCCACGATGATGCTGGGCATCAGCATCGGGATCGTGATCTCCCAGAACTGCTGCCAGCGGTTGGCGCCGTCGACCTCGGCAGCCTCGTAAAGGGAGCGCGGAATCATCTGCAGCCCGGCGAGCAGGATCAGCGCCATGAACGACGAGGTCTTCCAGATGATGGTGGCGCAGATGGCTGCGAACGCCCAGTTCGGGCGCAGCAGCCACATGGTCGGTTCGCTCTGCAGGCCGAGCCGGCGCACGACATCGTTGACGAAGCCGTATTCGGTGTGGAAAAACCACGCGAAGATCAGGCCGGCAAAACTCAGCGGCAGCGCCCATGGCAGCAGCAGCGCGAGGCGCACCGGCCATTTGCGTTTGAACGGCAGGTTGGCCAGCAGCGCCAGCGCCATGCCGACGACCAGTGCGCCGGGAACGGTGATCAGCGTGATCAGCACCGTGTTCCAGGCAGCATTCCAGAAATCCTTGTCGGCCCAGACGTCCTGATAATTCTGCAGGCCGACGAACTTGAACGCGTCGGCGCCGCCAGACAGGCGCAGGTCGAAGAAGCTGTTGTAGATCAGCTTGCCGATCGGGTAGACGACGATCAAGGCGATCAGCAGCGCGGCCGGTGCCAGCAGCAGCAGGGCCAGGGTGCGTTCGGATGGGTCACGCAGGCGGGACAACACGGCGCAGGGGTGGGGAAGGATGGGTTGGCGCGCCACCGGCGGCACAGGCCGCCGGCGGCGCTACAGGGCTTGGCGGATCAGCGCATCACGCGGTTCAGGCGGCCTTCGATCTCGGCCACACCTTCGGCCGGGGTCTTGGTACGCGCCAGGATCGCGCTGGTCGTCGTGCGAATCGCGTCGCTGACCTCGCCATAACGCGCGCTCATCGGGCGCGCCTGGCCGGCGACGACGACATTGGCCGCGTCCTTGAACCAGGGCACCGACTTGAGGACGTCGGCATCGGTGTAGACGCTCTGGATCGTCGGCAGCAAGGAACCTTGCTCGGCGAGGAACTTCGATGACGCGGGCGACGCCAGGTGCTGCACCAGCTTGGCGGCTTCGGCCTTGTGCTTGCTGAATGCGCTGACAGCCCACTGCCAGCCGCCGACACAGGTCGCGCTCTTGCCGCCGGCCACCGCCGGCAGCGGCATCACACCGACCTTGCCCTTGACCTGGCTGTCGGCGTCGTCCTTGAAGCGGTCCCAGGCAAATCCCCAGTTGATCGCGAATGCCACCTGGCCGGCCTTGAACTCGTTGACGGTGTCTGGTGTCTTGACCTCGGCGACGTTCCTCTTGATGACGCCCTGGTCGACCATCTTGAGCCACATGTCCATGCCCTTGGTCGCCGCGTCCTTGTCCAGCGTCATCTTGCCGCTGGCGTCGTTGAATGCCTTGCCCATGCTCCAGTACGGCAGCAGGAAGGTGCATACGGCGCCCTCGATCGGCGCGCCCTGGATGCTCAGGCCCTGCAGGTTCGGATTCTTCTCGCCGTCCTGGATCTTCTTCGACGCGGCGGCGAGTTCGTCCCAGGTCTTGGGCTCCTTGATGCCGTATTTGTCGAGCAGGTCCTTGCGGTAATACATGAACATCGCGTCGGCAAATCCCGGCATGGCCGCGACCTTGCCATTGACGACATTGGACTGCGAATAGACCGGCAGGTACTGCTTCATCACGGCCGGGCCGCCGACATACGCGTCGAGCGGCTCGAGCCAGCCGGCGCCCATGTACTGCGCCGGATTGACGATGTCGATCAGGTAGATGTCGATCGCCGAGTCCTTGGCGTTGAGCACCGTGCTCAGGTACTGGCGCTGCAGCTCCGATGTCGCGCCACCGGTCTCGATGTCGATCTTCACACCGGGATTGGCCTTCTGGTATTCGTCGAACAGCTTGCGCATCAGGTCCGGGCGCTGATTCTGGCCGCCGGAAAAGACGCGCAAGGTGGTCTGCTGCGCGAAAGACGACGTGGCCATTGCGGCGCCAAGCGCCAGCGTGGCGAGGGTGACGAGGGTTCTGCGTTGCATGATTGTCTCCTTTGGTAGGAAAGGGCGGGGAAAACGTGAGTTTGCAGGTCGGCGGCGCAGCGCTAGTGCAGCGCCATGCCATTGGCGCCGTCGAACAAGTGCATGTGGACCGGATCCATGTATACCGGCAGCGTCGTGCCCGGCGCGCGTGCGAACGAGGCGGCGCAACGCGCAACCAGTTCGTGGCCACCGATCTCCAGTGTCACCAGGGTTTCGGCGCCCAGTGGCTCGGTCAACACCACCCGCGCATCGACCGGCTCCGAGCTGCCGTTGGGTTGCAATGTGATGTTTTCCGGCCGGATGCCGAATACCGGTTCGCTGGCCTGCGCGCCGCGCGCCGCCAGCGGCTGTGGCAGGACGATGGCCTGGGCGCCGAGCATGGCGCGGGTTCCGTCGACGCGGCAGGGCAGCAGGTTCATCGGCGGTGAGCCGGTGAAGCCGGCAACAAAGGTCGCAGCCGGCGTGTTGTAGATCTGCGAGGGGCTCGCGTACTGCATCGTGCGCCCGGCGCTGAGCACCGCGATGCGGTCGGCCAGCGTCATTGCCTCGACCTGGTCGTGTGTCACATAGATGATGGTTGCGCCCAGGCGCTGGTGCAGCTTCTTGATCTCGGTACGCATCTCGCCGCGCAGCTGTGCGTCGAGGTTGGACAGCGGCTCGTCGAACAGGAACACCTTGGGCTGGCGCACGATGGCGCGTCCGATCGCGACGCGCTGGCGCTGCCCGCCCGACAGCGCTGCCGGCCTGCGGTCGAGCATATGGTCGATGCGCAGCAGTCGCGCCGCGTCCATCACCCGGTTCTTGATCTCCGCCTCCGGTGTCTTGCGCAGGCGCAGTCCGAACGCCATGTTGTCGTACAGGTTCTTGTGCGGGTACAACGCGTAGTCCTGGAACACCATGGCGATGTCGCGGTTGCGCGGCGGCTCGTCGTTGACGCGCTTGCCGTCGATGACGATGTCGCC
>JBFJZP010000344.1:0-4175 GCA_041622095.1 Burkholderiaceae bacterium
GCATCGCCCGGCGTGCGCCATCCATCAGGCTGCCGGTATCGGTGATGCGGCGTTCGCGCAGCTTCTGGTATTCGCGCATGCCGCTGGCGAAGATCCGCTCCATCGGGCCGGACTGGCGCGCATTCTGCGCGGCGGCGGAGAACAGATCGTTCAGGCTGGTGCCGGACCAGAACTCGCGTTCGAACGACTCGTTGAGCGCCTTGACGCGGATCAGCCCGAACATCTTGCGGAAGATTGCCGCCCAGCTGGCAACCGACACCACCAGCAGCAGCAACATGACCAGCTGCACCACCAGGCTGGCTCCGAGCACCAGATGCAGGATCGACATGTCTTGGTTCATGAGAGGGCTTTCACGATCGATGGGGGAATTCTTGCGGGTTTGAAACTGTCGGCCTGTACCCAGCCGATGCGGATGCGTGCGTCGCACAACACCGCGCCGTCAAGGTCGGGGCCGAGCCGGGCTTGTTGCCCGATTGTCATGCAGACGCGGCCGGCTTCCTGCGTCCAAGTGGTAACCAGTAGTTGGTCGTCCAGCCGGGCCGGGCGGCGATATTGCAAGGACGCATCGGTCACGACGAACATGCCGCCGGCGCTTTCGCGCAAGGCCTGCTGGCCGAATCCGAGCGCGCGCAGCCATTCGGTACGGGCGCGCTCGAAGAATTTCAGGTAGTTGGCGTAGAACACCACGCCGCCGGCATCGGTATCTTCCCAGTACACCCGCAGCGGCCAGCGAAACACCGCCGGCGCATCGGCACCATCGGTCAGGGCGGCGCGGGTGGTGTCCGGCTTCATCCCAGCAGCGTTTGCAGGCGTGCGACCGCCGTTTGCAGTTGCGCCATTGAACTGGCGCTGGAAAAACGGATGAAGCGCGCGGTCTCGGCCTGGCCGAAGTCCCGCCCCGGCGTCACCGCGACATGGGCTTGTTCCATCAACGCGAACGCGAGTTCCCAGCTGTCGGCCACACCCAGCCGATCGCAGGCCTGGCTGCAGTCGGCCCAGGCATAGAAGGCGCCGTCAGGCATCACCGGCACCGTCAGGCCGATCGCATCGAGCGCCGGCACCAGGTAGTCGCGGCGCTGGCGGAAGGCCTCGCGGCGGCGCTCGTATTCGGCGATGCTGTCGGCCTCGAAGCAGGCCAGCGCCGCATGCTGGGCGATGGTGCTCGGGCAGATGAACAGGTTTTGCGCCAGCCGTTCGATCGGCGCGACCAGTTCCTTCGGAACCACCAGCCAGCCCAGGCGCCAGCCGGTCATGCTGAAATACTTGCTGAAGCTGTTGATGCTGATCACCGACTCGTCGATGGCCAGCGCGCTGTGACCGTATTGCGCATCGAACCCCAGGCCCAGGTAGATCTCATCGACGATGGTCACGCCACCCCGTTCGGCCACCAGCGCATGGATGCGGCGCAATTCGTCCGGGTGGATCGAGGTTCCGGTGGGGTTGGATGGCGAGGCCAGCAGGACGCCGCGGGTCAACCCGGGTTTCCAGTGGGCAGCCACCGATTCGGCACTGAGCTGGAAGCGTTCGGCTGCCGACGCCGGAATCAGCACCGCACGGCCGTCCGCCGCGCTGACGAACTGGCGGTTGCAGGGATAACTCGGGTCCGGCATCAGGATCTCGTCGCCGGCATTGATCAGCGCCAGGCAGGCGAGTTGCAAGGCGGCCGATGCGCCGGCGGTGATGACGATGCGTTCGGCATCGACCGTCAGGCCGAACCGGCTCTGGTACCACCGGCTGATGCGTTCGCGCAGCGGCGCGATGCCGGTGGCGGCGGTGTACTGGGTCAGGCCGTCGCGGATCGCCTTTTCGGCGGCTTGCTGTACCAGCGCCGGGGCGGTGAAATCAGGCTCGCCGATGTTCAGGTAGACCATCGGCTTGTTCGACTGCGCCGAGGCCTGGCCCAGACGGGCTGCCGCCTTGGCGATCTCCATCACATGGAATGGCTCGATCCGTTGGGCCCGCTCCGAAATGCGCAGCGGTGCCGACATCAGGGGCGTTCCTTCCGGCCCCGGTCGGCGGCGATCTCGTCGGCACGCAGCGCCGGCGCGACGCCGTTGAGCACCGCGTTGACATATTTGTGGCCGTCGGTGCCGCCGAACTCCTTGGCCAGTTCGATGCACTCGTTGAGCACGACGCGCCAGGGCACGTCCAGGCAATGCTGGAATTCGTAGACGCCGATCCACATCACCGCGTGTTCGATCGGCGAAATTTCGTCCATCTTGCGGTCCAGCCGCGGCAGGATCAAGGCATCGAGCGCCAACGCGTCGCTGATACAGCCACGCAAGAGCGCGTCGAAGTGCACGCGATCGCATTTGCCGAAGCCGGCCAGGTCGCGCGTGAACGTGTCGATGTCTTCGACCGGATTGCGGCCGACCAGATGCTGGTACAGGCCTTGCAGCGCAAACTCGCGCGCACGGGTGCGGGCCGACTTGCTACCCGCCTTGCGTGCGCCGGTGCCGGTGACGCCGGTACGGCTTTGTTTCGGGGGGCGGGTGCCAGCAGGCACGACCTTGTCGTCGTTCATCCGATCTCTTCCATCAAGTTCGCCATTTCAACCGCGACCCGGGCGGCATCCCGCCCCTTGTCGCTCTGGCGCGCGATGGCCTGCTCCAGGTTTTCGGTCGTGATGATCGCGTTGGCGATCGGTATCTGGTAGTCCATCGACACACGGCTGACGCCGGCGCCGGACTCGTTGGCCACCAGTTCGAAGTGGTAGGTCTCACCGCGGATGATGCAGCCCAGCGCAATCAGCGCATCGTATTGGCCGCTCTCGGCCAGCGCCTGCAAGGCCACCGGTACTTCCAGTGCGCCGGGCACCTGGATCCGCACCATGTGGTCGGCCTGTACCCCCAGCGCCAGCAATTCGGTCTCGCAGGACGAGGCCAGCGCGTTGGTGATCGGCTCGTTGAAACGGGCCTGGACCATGCCGATGCGCAGCGTCTTGCCATTGAGCCTCTGGTCGGAGGATTCGAGTTTTCCCTTGTCTGCACCAAACATGATGTGTTCCTGCTGCCTGAGCCGGGCTCAAGCCGTGATGTATCCGGTGATTTCGAGGCCGTAGCCGGTCATGCTCGGCATGCGGCGCGGGTTGCCCATCAGTGCCATTTTGTGCACGCCGCAGTCGCGCAGGATCTGCGCGCCGATGCCGTAGGTCCGCAGGTCCATGCGGCCGCGCTCCGGCCCGTGGCTGGAGCGGGCGGTGCCGGCGAACTGCGCCAGCAACTGCTCGGCCGACTCGCCACAATTGAGCAACACGACGACGCCCTGGTCCTTTTGCGCGATATGCGCCAGGCAGGCGTCCAGGCTCCAGGAATGCATCGAGCGGTTGACCTCGAGTGCGTCGAGCACCGACAAGGGTTCATGCACCCGCACCGCGACGCTGTCGTCGGCATTCCACTGGCCCCGCACCAGCGCCAGGTGCACGCCGCCGCCGGGTTTGTCGCGGTAGGCGCGGGCGGTGAAGCGGCCCGCAGCGGTCTCGATCTGGCGTTCGCCGACATGCTCGAGCAGCGACTCGACCCGGCTGCGGTATTCGATCAGGCTCGCAATGGTGCCGATCTTCAGGCCATGCTCGGCGGCGAACAGTTGCAGGTCCGGCAGCCGGGCCATCGTGCCGTCATCCTTCATGATCTCGCAGATCACGGCGGACGGGCTGCAGCCGGCCAGCATCGCCAGGTCGCAGCCGGCTTCGGTGTGGCCGGCGCGCATCAGCACGCCGCCGTCCACCGCCTGCAGCGGAAAGATATGGCCGGGTTGCACCAGGTCGCCTGGCACCGCGTCACGCGCCACGGCAGCCTGGACGGTGCGGGCCCGGTCGGCGGCGGAGATGCCGGTGGTGACACCTTCGGCCGCTTCGATGGATACGGTGAAGGCGGTGCCTTTCTTGTCGCCATTGCGCGCCGCCATCGGCGGCAGTTCCAGCCGGCTGCACCGGTCACGCGTCAGCGTCAGGCAGATCAGGCCACGGCCGTAGCGGGCCATGAAGTTGATGGCGGCGGCGTCCACATGGTCGGACGCCAGGATCAGGTCGCCTTCGTTGTCGCGGTCTTCTTCATCGACCAGGATCACGATCCGGCCGGCGGCCAGATCGGCAATGATGTCTTCGACCGGCGAGACCGGGGCGGGCTGGCGTGCGTTCATTCAGTGGCTCCAGCGATGGGTTGGGCCGATGTCCC
>JBFJZP010000345.1:0-4174 GCA_041622095.1 Burkholderiaceae bacterium
GGCATCCGCGTCTCGATCAACGACATGGGCGCAACCCCGGCAGTGGTGAGCCTGCGACTCGACCAGGCAGCGGCGGAACTGGCGGCCCTGACAGGTGCGAAACCATGAACCGCAGTTTCTCCGAATCGACTGCGCGCCAGCGCATTGGCCACCTGCTGGATTCCGGTTCGTTTCATGAAATCCTGGGCCCGGCACAGCGTGTCGTCAGTCCGCACCTGGCGCTGCTCGGCGTGCCCTCGTCTTTCGACGATGGCGTGGTCATCGGGACCGGCGCGCTGGATGGCAGGCCGGTTCTGCTTGCCGCCCAGGAGGGCGCATTCATGGGCGGCGGCGTGGGTGAAGTCCATGGCGCCAAACTGGTCGGCCTGTTCCAGCGCGCGCTGGTCGACCGCCCCGCAGCCGTCATCGTGCTGGCCGAATCCGGTGGTGTAAGGCTCCATGAGGCCAACGCCGGACTGATCGCGGTGTCGGAAGTGATGCGCGCTCTGCTCGACGTGCGGTCCCGCGGTATTCCCGTGATCATCCTGATTGGCGGTGCGAACGGCTGTTTTGGAGGAATGGGGCTTGTGGCGCGCTGCGCCGACCATATCGTCATGAGTGACAACGGCCGGCTGGCCATGTCCGGGCCCGAGGTCATCGAATCCTCCGGCGGCGTCGAGGAGTTCGACTCGCGCGACCGCGCACTGGTATGGCGCACCACCGGCGGCAAGCACCGCTTTCTGATGGGCGATTGCGACATGCTCGTGGAGGATGACGTGTCAGCGTTTCGCGCCGCCGCCATTGCCGCGCTCGACCATTCGGTGCCGCTGAGCCTGGAATCGATGGACGCCGAACATGCGCTGTTGACGCAGCGCCTGCTGCGCTACGGCGACTGCCACGACGCACTCGATATCTGGCAGCGCGCCGGCGTGCCGGATCCGGCACGCGTCACCGACATGGAAGCGCGCGAGATGCTCGCACTGCGGCGGCATCACCGGGAGCCGGCATGAAATGGGAAGACTTGCTCCCGGCATTATTTGATGCCGGCCACCAGGTTGCCCGCGACGGCGATTTGCTGTCCGGCACGGCCGCTGTGCGTGGACGAACCGTCGCGGTTGTCGGCACCACGAACCATGCCGCGATCGGCGTGGAACTGGCGCTGGCGCAGGCCCGGGTGGTGCTCGACACCGTAAGCAGCCATCCGCGGCGGCCGATCGTGCTGCTTGTCGATACGCAAGGGCAGCGGCTGCGCCACCGCGACGAATTGCTCGGAATCAACCGCTACATGGCGCACCTGGGATGCTGCATCGAGTTGGCGCGGCGCCGCGGACATCGCGTCATCGGCCTGGTCTACGACCAGGCGCTGTCGGGCGGATTCATCACCTCCGGGCTCATTGCCGATGCATGCTATGCCTTACCGGAGGCCGAGATCCGCGTCATGCGCCTGCCTGCGATGGCACGGGTCACCAAACTCGACGAACAACGCCTGGCCGAGTTGTCGGTGTCGAATCCGGTATTTGCGCCAGGTGTCGAAAACTATGTCGCGATGGGCGGCATTCGCGCGCTGTGGCGCGGCGACCTGCAGGCCCATCTGGCACAGGCCTTGGAAGATGCGCCGCTGCGCGACGAACGTGCTGCGGACGGTGCCGCCCGCGGTGGACGCAAGCTCGCAGCCCAGGTGACTGCGCGGGTGGTCAGCGCCTGAAAAGCGGCCTGTCGGGCGCGCACACCGCATGATCGATCCCGCACGCAACCAGTTGGTGTGGCTCGGACAGCCGGCGTGGGCATGGATCGACAGCATGGCCTGGGACGCCCAGGCACTCGACATCCTGGATTGCTGGCGCGTCAACAACCTGCCAATGGTGGTCACGCGCGAGCGCGGGACGATCGCACCGGAGCGGGTATGCGTTGGGCTGCCCGCACCGCAGAAATGGTCGCGCAGACGCCTGGCACTGACGATCGAGCGGGATCATGTCGCCGCCATTGGCCACTTTCCGACACTCATGCAAATGGCACAGGACCTGGATTGGGAACAGCCCGCCCGCGACTGGGTTCGATCCATCGATTCAATCAGCGTGTCGTCCCGCGTATACGGATCGCACGGCTGGCAACGCCTCACCGGCATGGCCTATGTTCATCCGGATTCGGATCTCGACCTGAGCCTCGCAGTCGGCTCCTGGGCGCAGGCATGCGCGCTCGCTCGGACGCTGGACGTCGCGCAGCTACCCGCGCACATCGATGGTGAAATCGTCCTTGCCGGCGGACAGGCGCTCGCATGGCGCGAGCTGGGTCGCCTGCTGGCGGGGCAGACCGCGAGCGTCCTGGTAAAGGAGCGACATCGCGTCTGGCTCGCCACGTTGGCGCAAGCCCGTGCACTTGCGGATGATGCGGTGTCTGCGCCGCAGCTGGTCGCAACCCCATGGAACTGATGGCGCCGGTGCAGCCATGGCCCGCAGGCCAGAGCGGCGCGCCATCGGAATATGCGGGAGTGCAGCATATCGGACGCGCCGCCGTGCGCGCCCTGTACGCGGAAATTGCGCTCGAACCCAAGCCGGGCCTGGTGTCGTTTCGCGACTGCGGCAGCCATGGCGACATGCACGGCGGTACCTTCATGCGCAGCCTGATGGCATTGCGCCACTACTTCAGGAACATCGCGCAAGTCGGCGCTGAACATGCCCGGTTTTCGGTGCTGGAGGCGCTGGGCAAAGATGCAGAAGCCCGCATGCTGACGGCCACCGGCGGCGTCAACACCCATCGCGGTGCGGTGTTCGCGCTGGGCCTGTTGTGTGCCAGCGCCGGCCGATTGCAGGCCATGGGCCTGCCGTGTCTCCCGTCGTATCTGCGTTCCGCCCTGCTGTCATCCTGGGGCGAAGCGCTGGCCGCGCGCGCCCGGGCAACGCGGCTGGCGGTGCCGACCTCGCACGGCCAGCGTGTGTCCCGACGCTTCGGCATACGCAGTGCAGGGGACGAAGCGGCACAGGCGTTTCCGACACTGTTCTGCATCACGCTGCCGACCCTCGAAGCCGCGCTGGCGCGCGGTGCAAGCGCCCGCGGCGCCCGCGTGCAGGCCTTGTTCGCCACCATGGCGTCGCTCGATGACACCAACGTGGTCCACCGCGGCGGTATCGAGGGGCTGAGGTTCGTGCACGATTGCGCGCAGCGCTTCCTGGATCGTGGGGGTATCTGGCAAGCCGATTGGCTGGCACAGGCCCGCTCGGTACATGCGTCCTTCGTGCAGCGCCGGCTGTCACCGGGCGGCGCCGCGGACATGCTGGCCTGCGCATGTTGGCTCGATGAAATCGGCGGTTGCAGGCAACCGGACTCAGGTCTGGGGAGCGACGGCCGGGATCATCCGGTCCATCTGCAGCCGCGGCAGACCTGCGCGTTGGCGGCATGAGCTATGCGCTGCTTTTTTCGGGCCAGGCCGGCCAGCATCCGGCGATGTTGTCCTGGTTGGAGTCCGAGCCCGCTGCGGCGCCGCTGTTGCGCCGAATGGGCGGGCAATTGGGCGCCGACTGGCGCGCGATGCTGCACGACCCGCAGCGCCGCAGCGCCAACGCTTTCGCGCAAGTGGTGATCACCGGAACCTCTTTGGCGGCATGGGCCGCCATGCGCGAACGGGTCTCGTCACCCCCTGCCGCGCTGGCCGGCTACAGCGTCGGCGAGTTGTCGGCCTACGCATGCGCCGGCGTCTTTTCCGCCGAACAGGCCCTGGACCTGGCCGTGCGGCGAGCAGCGCTGATGGATCAGGCGGCGGCCGGCGTTGCAACCGGTCTGCTATCGGTGGCTGGACTGCCCGAGAAAACGGTGCTTGCCAGATGCAGCGATCTGGGTATCGAGTGCGCGATCCGGATCAGCGCCGGTCAGGCCATATTCGCGGGAGGTGACTCGGCGTTGGCGCAAGCCGCATCCAGACTGGTCACCATCGGTGCCGTGTGCAAACGGCTGGACGTGCGACTGGCGTCGCACTCCTCCTGGATGGCATCGGCGGCACGTGCGTTTGCAACGGAACTGGCACAGGTGCAATTTGCGCCGCCCGGCATGCCGATCGCGCTGAACGCACTCGGTACCCTGAGCCGAAGGCCGGAGGTATTGCGCCAGGCACTGAGCCGCCAACTGGATAACACCGTCCTGTGGGCGTCGTGCATGGAGGCGGTGGCAGAACGGCAAGTGCGCTGCGTGCTCGAAATCGGCC
>JBFJZP010000346.1:0-4174 GCA_041622095.1 Burkholderiaceae bacterium
CGCCCTGCCTGACGCTGCAGCGGGACGGCGCGGTCAGCCGGCTGCGGCTCGATCGTGCCGGCAAGGGCAACAGCCTGTCCGACGCCATGGTGCGCCAGCTCGACGCAGCCATCGACAACTGCAGTGCCGACGGCACGCAGGCCTTGCTGATCGAGGGTGCCGGCGCGAATTTCTGCACCGGCTTCGATCTGTCGGATCTGGACACCGAAACCGACGACAGCCTGCTGGCCCGCTTCGTACGCGTGGAGCTGATGCTGCAAAAGCTCCACCACGCTCCCTTCATCACCGCCGCGCTGGCCCATGGCAAGACCTGGGGCGCCGGCGCCGACCTGTTTGCCGTGTGTGCCATGCGCTGGGCCAGGCCGGACACCACGTTTGCGTTTCCCGGCGCGGCATTCGGCCTGGTGCTCGGCACCGGCCGGCTGGCAAGCCTGACCGGAACCGGCGCGGCAACCGACTGGATCGGCAGCGGAAGGCGTGTCGGGGCGCAGGAGGCGGCCGACTGCGGACTGGTGCAGGAGCTGTCCGATGCATCCGATGCCAGCCAGGCACTGGCGCGGCTGCACACCATGGTGGGAAGACTCGACGCACAGACACTGGCCCAGGTCCGCGAAGCCACCCGGATGCGCAGCGCCGAAGCCGATGCCACCGACCTGGCGCGCCTGGTGCGCTCTGCTGCCAGGCCCGGCGTCAAGGCGCGCATCGCCGCCTACCGTGCGGCCTTGCGCGCCGCAAGCTGAGCATCCCGAGATCCGGCAACCAGCAAGCGGATCGATCCGCTTGCTGGCGCGATCGCGTCCGGTCGCGCGATACGCGCACGCAGTTGTAGGCTGCCCCCTACAGCCAGACGCGTCCGACGCCGATGTTCGAAGCGACGCGGCATGCCGATACTGTCGGCATCGTAGCTCCGGAGGTTCTTTCCATGTCATTCGCTCTCTATATGCTGGGTTTCATCGTGTTTCTGGGCGGCGCAATCTGGGGCGCAGTCGTCGCTGGCGTACCGCATGTCTACATCGGCATCGCCACGCTGATGCTTCTGGGCATCGGCATTTTCAGTGCCGTCGGCAAGACCCGCACCAAGGATCCGTCCTGAAGTTCTTGCACCGGCGCTGCCGCAGCACGCGTCGAGTCGGCCGGCGCTGTGGATCAGAGAATTCCGAAGCGCTTGAATACCTCGGCCAGCGACTCGCCCTTGCGCAGTGCGTCGCGGGTGTTGTTCTCGCCGGTCACCTTGGCGATCGCCTTGTCGATGACTTCCAGTTCATGGGTCTGCGGAATGACGACCACGCCGTCGACATCGCCGAACACGATGTCGCCCGGCATCACCTCGACGCCGCCGCATTGCACCGGCACATCGCGCTCGACCATACGCGCCCGCCCCTTGGTGTCGAGCGGGCCGATGCCGCCGTGGAACACCGGGAAACCCATCGCCCGGATCTGCTTGACATCGCGCACCAGCCCATCGGTGACGCAGCCGGCCGCGCCGCGCACCTCGGCCGCGGTCGATAACAATTCGCCCCAGGGCGCAATCCGGTCGGTCGGCCCATTGCAGGCCAGCACCACCACGTCCTGCGCCCGCAGGTCGTCGACCAGCGCGATCTCCACCTCATAGGGGTTCTCACCGGCGCGCAGCGCATAAGCCGGCATGTACAGCCCGGTACGGGCGCGCCCGGCCAGCACCCGACGATCGTCCAGCGGACGGATGAAGGGTTTCATCGCCTGACGGACCAGGCCCAGGCTGTCCATGACGTCGGACAACACGGCGGCGCTCAGCGCATGCAGATGGGACGGATCGATCGGTTTCACGGTGTCTCCCGGGTGGTTGTGGCGATGGCGGAACAGCCGGCAGGCAAGCTGGCTGGCAAAAGAACAGACCAGCGGCCATGCTACTGCCGCCCGCTTGCCACGGCAACGCCGGCCAGCCGGCAAGCGCCGGCCGTTGCGGCGCGGGTTCAGGTATATTGACCGGCTATGTTCGCCCCCTCGCTGCCAAGGACACGCCTCGCCCGGCGGGCCGACCGTCGCTTGCGGCGGCACTGCGGCAAGGCCTGAGCCCCATGCCATGAGCCTGGATCGCCGATACATCGTCGCGCCGATTCACAAGGCGATGCAGTTGCTCGATGCGCTGGTCAGCAGCAAGAGCACGATGACACTGGCCGAACTCGCCGCCAGCACCGCATTGCCCAAGACCACCGCCTTCCGTTACCTCTATACCTTGCGCGCGTCCGGCTTCGTCGCCTACGACGAACGCACCGAACGGTATGCAACCGGCCCGCGCGTGGCCGTCCCCGACCCCTTGCCCCGCTGTGCCGAACGCATTCGCGAAATCGCGCAGCCGGTGATGCTGCGGCTGCAACGCCAGTTCAACGAGACGGTGAACCTGGGCATCCGCGACGGCAGCGACATCGTCTATATCGACATGGTCGGTTCGAGCCGACAGCCGTACGTGGAAGCGATGATCGGCAAACGCGATCCGCTGCACTCGACCGCCCTGGGCAAGGCGATTCTGCTGACACTGAGCCAGCCGGAGATCGACCGCGCCCTGCCGCGGCGCATGCTGGCGCGTACACCGCACACGATCACCGACCGCGCACATTTTCTGCAGGAGCTCTCGCGCAGCGCCGCGCGGCACTATGCACTCGACCTGGAAGAGAACGAACTCGGTGCCCGCTGCGTGGCCGCAGCCTTCACCGCACCGCCGGGCGACGGTCCACAGGTGGCGATCAGCATTTCCGGTCCGGCGCAACTCATGTCGGACGACATGCTGGCGCGTATCGGCCGGGTGCTGGTGGGCACGGTTCGCGACATCGACATTTCGCCATCCTGATCACCGCCGACGATGCCGACGCATCCGTCCTCGGTGGCCTGTGGGGCCACACCAGCTACGGCTGGCTGTTCACGCAGTTGCTGGCGGTTCCTGCCGGCCTGCGCGGCTGCCGCGTCGGCACCGAAATCATGCAGATGGCCGAGCGCGAAGCGATGCAGCGCAACTGCCATGGTGCATGGCTCGACACCTTCGACTTCCAGGCCCGTGGCTTTTACGAGCGTCTGGGCTACCGCTGGTTTGCCGAGCTGCCGGACTACCCGATCGGCCATACTCGGTACTTCATGAAAAAGGCATTGGCGCAGAACGCTACGCCCCGGTCGGAATCGGCCTGATCCTGCTGGCCAGTGCCGACACAACCAGACCCCCATCGTCCACGCTCGCCACGCGAAATCCATGGCGAGAATCGAACCGATCAATCCAGCAGCAGTACCGCCATGAACAACCCGTTGACGATCCGTGACCTGCAAGCCGGCGAGGCCACAGCGCCCGGCCAACTGATGGTCCGGGTCTACGCCGGCCTGGAGGGTTTTCCGACACCGCAGATGCAGCCGGGCTACTACCAGATGCTGGGGGACATCGGACAGTTTGCGACGCGCCCGGGCGCGCGCGTGCTGGTAGCCGTCACGCCAGCCGGTGACCTGGTCGGCGGCATCGTGTACTTCGGCGACATGGCCCAGTACGGGTCGGGTGGCAGCGCCACCGCCGAAAAAAACGCCAGCGGCATCCGCCTGCTGGGCGTGGACCCGGCCCGTCGCGGCAGCGGTGCCGGCAAGGCGCTGGCCCAGGCCTGCATCGCATTGGCACATGCCGAAGGCCAGCGACAGATCATCCTGCACACCACCTTGGCGATGCAGGTCGCCTGGGCGATGTACGAGAAGCTGGGTTTTCGCCGCTCGGAGGACCTCGACTTCCTGCAGCAGGACCTGCAGGTGTTCGGGTTCCGGCTCGATCTCGGGGGCCGGCGCCCCCTGACCAACGCGCCTTGACTTGCCGATCGCCGGCAGTCGCCGCACAATGACCCGGCCATGAAATCCGTACGGGAAGCATTGACCGGCTGGTGGGCGATCTTCGGCATCCTGGTGACCGCCACCACGGTGTTCAACCTGCTCGACAACACCTTTCACCTGAACGTCGACCAGTGGCTGGCCCTGGTACTGGCCGGATACCAGAAGGTGTTCCACTTTCCGTTCCGGGTCTGCGAGTATTTCCTGCCGATCAGGCTGCCGGTGTGGCTCAAGGATGTCCTGGTGTTGTGGTCGATCGGCGCCGCCGCCACGCTGCGCGCCAACCGAAAAACCCGCAACACCGAGGACTTCAAGACCCGGTTCTCGCTGTGGCGATCCATCA
>JBFJZP010000347.1:0-4159 GCA_041622095.1 Burkholderiaceae bacterium
GCGAATAAGGCACGCTGGTCAGGCGCCCTTTCTTCACCTTGACCGGCCCGGGCTGGTCGTCATGGAACAGGTCGCAGACGTAGGTCAGTCCCATCTCGGCCACCAGGTTCAGCGTGTTGTCGGTGTAGGTCAGCGCCGGCGCCAGCCAGCCGTCGAGTTTCTGCCCGGTGTGCTTGCGGATGGTGTCGATCGAATCCTGGATCACCGCCCGCTCCTGCGCCTCGGTCATGCCCATCAGGTAGCGCGTGTTGTACGTGCCGTGCGAGTAGAACTCCCAACCGGCATCGGCACAGGCCTTGATCACCTCGGGATGGTGCTCGCACACCGCCACGTTGAGCGAGACGCTGCCACGCATATTGCAGCGCCCCATGGCCTCGAACATGCGCATGAAACCGGCCCGGTTGCCATAGTCGCGGTACGCGTAGTTCAGCACGTCGGGTGTCGGGCGTGCCCACGCGGCACGTGCGGAGTTGCGCGGCGGATCGATCTCGTAGAACTCGATGTTAGGCGCCACCCAGAATGCGACCCTGGCGCCACCCGGCCAGCGGATCTGCGGCCGCTGGTCGTAAGGCAGGTAGTCGTACAGGCCCGGGTCGCGCATCGTCATGCCGGCACCCGCGCAGGTACACGGCCCAGTTGCTCGAGGGTTTCCTGCACCGACAACACATCGGCGTACTTGACCGCCATGTCGTACAGGTTCGCGAAATGCGGACCTTCGTGCTTGTCGGCCACACATTCGACCGGCACGATGGTGCGAAAACTCCGCGACAGGCTGTCGACCACCGTCGCTCGCACGCAGCCCGAGGTAGAGCCGCCAGTCACGACGATGGTGTCGACCTTGTGGAAGGTAAAAATCGAGCCCAGGTTGGTCTCGAAAAAAGCCGAAGCCATGCGCTTGTTGACAATGATGTCGCGCACCTTGTCGATATTGAGCCTGTCGTCGAACTCGGAACGACGGCTGCCCACCTTGATGTTCTGCAACGAGTCCGGCGTGTTGGTGCGCGTCCCCCAGACGCCGCAGTCCTCGCCCGACTCCATGTACGCCACATAGGTCCACACTACCGGGAATCCCTTGCTGCGAAAGGCCTCGGCCAGCGTGTTGACATGGTCGATCTGTTTCGGATCGGTCTCGTACGCAGTGGCGAATTCGCCCACACATGTATAGGCCTTTTGCAGGTCGATGTTGATCAGGGCCGGCATGGCGCCGAAGCCGAATCGCTTGCGCGTCGGATTGGCCTTGAAGTCGTCAAACAGCTGGCGGCTGGTTTTGTTCGAGAGTTCCACGAATGTTTCCTTCCAAGACGTTGCTCCGGCACGGCAGGACGCCGGCCACCCAGGGCCGCATTTGCGGCACCGACCGCAGCGCAAACAGCGCCGCATCACACCCGCGGCACGGTTGCTGAAAACGATGATGCAACACCTCAATTGTTCTGTCAATAGGACAAATAGCCTGCATCAGGCAACCGGCACGGGGCGTGCCGGATCGGGATCGTCCTGCATGTGCATGGGCCCGATCGACGTTTGTCTTGCTCCGCCGTCCGATGGCCATGACGGCACCACTGGGCCGGATCGAATGATTCGTCAACCATCAAGGTGGACCCCATGCTCACACTGAACGTCAAATGCCAGTGTCGCCGGCGGCGACATCCTGACCGGGCTGGAAACCATCGTCGTCAAGCCCGGCGCGGGCACGGTTCGCATCGAAACCCGTACCGCCGACCTGCTCACCCAAGTGACGAAGCAGCCATGACCGACCCGCACACCCTGGCTGCCGATGGCGCTGCTGACGTGATCGCGGCCGCGCCGCGCGACGACATGCCATGCGGTGCGGTGCCGGTAGTCCCTGTCCTACAGCCATTTCCGAAATTGGCGTACGCAAGGCTTGCGCCCCGACCTATCGCCAATGCACGCTCCAGCGTCGACACTGAATCGGTCGCTGCAAACAGCTTGGGAACGAGCAGAAGCAGCCAACCCGGGCGATCACTCGCCCATCAAGAGGATCCAAGCAATGTTGCATTACGCAGTTGTTTTCTTTGTCATTGCCCTGATCGCCGCCTTGTTCGGCTTCGGCGGTATCGCGGCCAGCGCAGTGGGGATCGCCCAGATCCTGTTCATCGTGTTCGCGGTCCTGGCGGTCGCCAGCTTCCTGCTGGGACGGTTCAAGAAGGGTTAGCCGACACCCGTGTCCGGGTCACGAACCCCAGAACCCGCGCAGCACGCGGGCCTTCCATTCACCACGCTCGCTCGAAAGGAGTTTGCATGAAAGACACCATCCACAACACCCGACAACTCGCCGACAAGGCCATCGACGCGGTCGACGACAAGGTACACGACCTGCGCGCCAGGTCGGTACCGGCGCTCGACCGGGCCGGAGAACAGGCCGCCAGCTGGGCCGACCGTGGCGCCCAGCAGTTGCGCCAGGGTTCACGCCAGGTGCGTGCCAGCGCCCATGAGGCTGCCGCCGAAGCCCGCCAATACGTCCATGAGCAACCGCTCAAGTCGGTCCTGATCGCCGCCGGTGCCGGCGCATTGCTGATGGGCGTGATCAGCCTGCTCGCCCACCGTCGCAGCGGCCGCCGAGGTTGACCAAGGGCCTGGCCGTGTCGGTACGACCAGGCTCGCATACCATCAGGCTATGCAAACCCCGGCACCCGAAAATCTCCCCACCGACCCTGGCCAACCGATAGCCCTGCATCTGGATATCCGCGGCCGGGTGCAAGGTGTGGGTTACCGCGCGTCGATGCAGACCCGGGCACGGGAATTGCAAGTACACGGCTGGGTCCGCAACCGGGGCAACGGCGGCGTCGAGGCCTGGGTACAAGGCCCGCGTCCGATGGTCGAGGCCCTGGTGGCATGGTGCCATGACGGCCCTGCGCTGGCGCGTGTCAGCGCGGTTGTTGCCGAACCCGCCGTGGTGGATTCGCAAACCACCGATTTCCGTTGCCGCGAAACGGTCGCCTGATGGCTGGCAGGCTGCACGTCGGATACCGACTCGCGCGGCTGGCCGCGCTGGCCGGACCATTGACCTGCGGCGCGGCACTGGCGCAAGTGGTGCCGGATCACCCGGATGGCAAGAACCCACCGTCAGTGGCGGAACACCGGTTCTCGAAAATGGATACCGGCCCGGTCGCCCCGCCCTGGCGCATCGTCGGCCTGCCGGGCCAGAAATTCCCGCTGACCGGTTTCAGCATCATCCGCGACGGCGACACACCGGTGTTGCGTATCCAGGCACAGGGGTCGTACGGCAACCTGGTGCTCGACATGGGCGGCGCCCGGATTGCCCCTTCCACCTCGCTGCGCTGGCGCTGGCGGCTGGAGGCGGCGCCGGCAGGCACGGACCTGAGGCGCAAGGATGGCGACGATGCACCGCTGAAAGTCTGCGCCTTGTTCGACATGCCGCTGCAAGGCATGGCATTCGGCGAACAGGCGAAGTTGCGCTTTGCCCGCGCGATGTCCGGCGAGGCACTGCCGTCGGCCACGCTGTGTTATGTCTGGGATGCATTGTTGCCGGTGGGTACGACACTGCCGAATGTCTACAGCGAACGGGTGCGTTACCTGGTCGTCAACCAGGGCCCGGCGCGGCCCGGGCAGTGGCTGACGGTCGAAAGAAACCTGGCCAGCGACTTTCTGCGCGCCTTCGGCCACGAGACGCGCGACCTGCCGCCGCTGCTGGCGCTGGCAGTGGGAGCCGACACCGACAACACCGGCGCCGCCAGCCTGTCGCTGGTCGGCGACCTGCAACTGTCGCCCCGGTGAGCCGTCGGGCTTCTTTCCGAGCGAACCGCGGTGCAGTGCGCAGGATACGCTTGCCCACCGGCGCCAGGCGCCCGCGATGACACCCGGCGCAGCGCCAGAAAAATGTAAGAATCCCTGTCGGCTGGCGACCACCAGCATGTTCAACGGTGACGGCCCGAACGTTGCCTCCTACCATGAATCGGTTTCGCCGTGCGCCTTCAAAAAATCCTGATTCTGCTGGTCGTCGCCGTCGGCGCGATCGCCTTCTTCGCGTTCGACCTGGGCCGTTTCTTCAGTCTTGATTTCGTCAAGCAGAGCCAGGGGCAGATCGCTGCCTGGTACGCGGATCAACCGGTCCGGATCAGCCTGGCGTATTTCCTGATCTATGTCGCCATCACCGCGTTGTCGCTGCCGGGCGCAGCGA